>JBBECM010000093.1:0-14681 GCA_040881855.1 Chthoniobacterales bacterium
TCGTGGTGCGCTACGGCGACATCCGCGCGGTCAAAGACATCAGCTTCCACGTGCAAAAGGGCGAAATCCTCGCCCTGGTCGGGGCCAACGGCGCGGGCAAAACCACCACCCTTCGCGCCATTTCCGGCATGCTGCCCTTCGAGGGCTCGGTCGTTCTGGAGGGGCGCGCCGTGCGCGGGTTGCCCCCCGACCGCATTCTCCGGCTCGGGCTCTCCCACGTTCCGGAAGGTCGCGGCATCTTTGGCGGTCTCACCGTGATGGAAAACCTGCAACTCGGCGCATGGATCCGGCGCGACAAGGCCGGCCGCGCGCACGACCTCGAGATGGTCATGGATATGTTCCCCCGCCTGCGCGAACGCGTGGGGCAACTGGCCGGCACCCTCAGCGGAGGCGAGCAGCAAATGCTCGCTCTGGCCCGCGCGCGGATGAGCGACGCCAAAATCCTCATCCTCGACGAGCCCTCCATGGGATTGGCCCCGAAACTGGTGCAGGAAGTGTTCGCCGTCCTTCGCCAGCTCAATGAACGCGGAGTGACCATCCTGCTCGTCGAACAAAACGCCAACATGGCCCTGCGACTCGCCGACCGCGCCTGCCTCCTCGAAACCGGCAACCTCGTGCTCGAAGGTCCGGCGTCCGAACTCCTCGTCAACCCCCGCGTCCGCGAAGCCTACCTCGGCGCCGCCTGATCGGCCGCCAGGCCGGCACACTCCGCAGGGTCCCCGCCCCGCGCGCAATCTTGTCCATCCCCCGCGGCCCGCGTAGGATTCCCCATTGACCATGGCCAAAGACGCCCAACAGCTCCGCATGGAAAAAATCGTCAGCCTCTGCAAAAGACGGGGCTTCATTTTCCAATCCTCCGAAATCTACGGCGGCCTCAACGGCTTCTGGGACTACGGGCCGATGGGGGTTGAACTCAAGCGCAACCTCAAGGATTTCTGGTGGCGCCGTGTCGTCCACGAACGCGAGGACATGGTCGGCATGGACGGTTCCATCATCATGAACCGCGCCGTGTGGAAAGCGAGCGGGCACGAGGCGACGTTCAGCGATCCCATGGTCGACTGCAAAACCTGCAAGGCCCGACACCGCACCGACCAGCTTCCCGGGAAGGACGGCGTATCTTATTGCCCGGCCTGCGGCGGACGCGACCTGACCGAGCCGCGCGCCTTCAATCTCATGCTCAAAAGCTACGCCGGCCCGGTGGAGAGCGAGGAGAATCTCGTCTACCTCCGCCCGGAGACCGCGCAGGCCATGTTCGTGCAGTTCAAAAACATCCTCGAAACCTCGCGCAAAAAACTCCCCTTCGGCATCGCCCAGATCGGCAAAGCTTTCCGCAACGAAATCAACCCCCGTAACTACATTTTCCGTTCGCGCGAGTTCGAACAAATGGAGATCGAATACTTCTGCCGCGCCGAGGACGGACTCCGCCTGACCGACTACTGGCTCGAGGAACGCCTCAAGTTCTACGAGGACATCGGCATCCCGCGCGCCAAGATCAAAATCCACGACATTCCAGACGGCGAACGCGCGTTCTACTCGAAGAAAACCTACGATCTCGAATACGAGTTCCCCTTCGGAGTGAGTGAACTGGAGGGTGTCGCCTACCGCACGGATTACGACCTCTCGGCCCACATCAAACACAGCGGCAAGCCGCTGGAGTATTTCGACGACGAGAAAAAGGAAAAATTCGTCCCGCACGTCGTCGAACCCAGCGCCGGAGTGGACCGCACCGCCCTCGCCCTCATCTGCGAGGCTTTCGACGAAGAAGAGGTCGCCGACGAGAAAGGCGCCAAGGAAGTTCGCACCATTCTGCGCTTCCATCCGCGCATGGCCCCGGTCAAGTGCGGTGTCTTTCCACTGCTCAAAAACAAACCCGCCCTCGTCGAGAAGGCCAAATCCATCGCCGCCTCCCTCCGTCCGCATATGATGGTCTTTTATGACGAAACCGGCGCCATCGGCCGCCGCTACCGCCGTCAGGACGAAATCGGCACGCCGTTCTGCGTCACCGTCGACTTTGACACCATCGGCGAAAACGGCCCCGAGAAAACCGAGACCGTCACGCTGCGCCACCGCGACTCGATGGAACAGGAACGTATCCCCATCGCCGAACTTCGCGGGCGCCTCGAAGCGGCCATTCTCTGAACCATGGCGGATGACGCCCACCTGCGCGCGCGCGGACTCCGCAAATCTTTCCGTCTCGGCGCCACCACTCTGGAAATCTTGCGCAGCGTCGACCTCGACGTGAAGCGCGGCGAACGCGTCTTTCTCCGCGGTGCCTCGGGTGCGGGGAAGAGCACCCTGCTCTACACCCTGGCCGGACTGGAGCGCCCGACCGCGGGCGGCGTCCATTTCGAGGGCGAGGATCTCTACGGTATAACGGCCGGCCGCCAGGCCGAGATGCGCAACACCCGCATGGGTTTCGTCTTCCAGAGCTACATGCTGCTGCCCGAGTTGACCGCCCTGGAAAACGTCGCCCTGCCCGGCCTGATCGGCGGCCGGACCGACCGCGAACGCGCCGCGGAATTGCTGGCCAAAGTCGGACTCGGCTCCCGCACCGGTCACCTGCCCTCGGAACTTTCCGGCGGCGAGCAGCAGCGTGTGGCCATCGCCCGCGCGCTGGCCAACCGGCCTTCCATGCTTTTTGCCGACGAACCCACCGGCAACCTCGACTCCAAAACCGGCGGTGAAGTCATCGACCTCCTCCTCGGCCTCGCCCGCGAAAACGGCACCACCCTCCTCGCTGTGACCCACGATGCGAACCTCGCCGCCCGCGGCGACCGGGTCCTTCACATCCGCGACGGCCAGCTCGAGGAATCCTGATCCGTCCAACCCTTGCCCATCGTAACCATGTCCGTCTAGTCTTCCTACCACCCAACCAACCTCAACCGAATCCAACCTACCATGGCCTACGAACTACCTCCCCTCAATTATCCCAACAACGCCCTCGAACCGCACGTCGATGCGCGCACGATGGAAATCCATCACGACAAGCACCATCAGGCCTACATCACCAACGCGAACAACGCGTTGAAAGATCATCCCGATCTTCTGGCCAAGCCGGTGACCGAACTCATCGCCGACCTCACCGTCGTCCCTGAAGGCATCCGCACCGCCGTGCGCAACAATGCCGGCGGCCATGCCAACCACACCTTCTTCTGGACCATCATGGGCCCGAACGCTGGCGGCGAGCCTAAGGGCAAGCTGGCCGAGGCGATCAAAGCCAAATTCGGCAGCTTCGACGCTTTCAAAGAAGCCTTCGAAAAAGCCGGCGCCACCCGCTTCGGTAGCGGTTGGGCCTGGCTCGTGGTCGACAAAGCCGGCGAACTCGAAGTCGTTTCCACTGCCAACCAAGACAGCCCGCTCATGGGCAAAGCCGTGGCCGGCGTCGAAGGCACGCCCGTCCTCGGCTGCGACGTCTGGGAGCACGCCTACTATCTCAACTACCAGAATCGCCGACCCGATTACCTCAAAACGTGGTGGAATACGGTCAACTGGGACCAAGCCGAGAAAAACTACCTCGCCGCCACCGGTGCGTAAGGTCTCGTCGCCGATTCAAACCAGAAAGTCCGGGGCCCGCACCCCGGACTTTTTCTTTGGCCGCCGACCCGCCACCCCTAAACTGGCCCCATGATTCCTCCGCAAAAACAAATGACCGGAATGCTCGGCCACCCCGTGGCAGAAAACCCGATCGACCGGATGTTCGACGCGGTCTACGCGCACTACGATCTGCCTTGGCAATTTTGGAAAAACGACATTGCTTCCGAAGCCGATCTGGCCGTCGCCATCCCGGCCCTCGCGCCGCTCGGCTACCGCGGCTTCGCCATCACCGTGCCCTACAAAGTGGCGGTCATTCCGCTCCTCGACGAATTCGACGATGACGTGCGGGCCATCGGCGCCGCGAACCATGTCACCATCGAACGCGGACGACTCACCGGCCACAACAACGACGGCAAGGGCGTGGTCAAGGCGATCGAAAAAGTTGCGCCACTCCGCGGACAACGCGTCGTCATGCTCGGGGCCGGCGGAGCCGGACGCGCCATGGCCGTGGAAATCGCCTGGGCCGGTGCCGCGCAACTCACCCTCGTCACCCGCCGCGAAGCCCCAGGCCGCGAGGTTGCCGCGCTGGTCGAAAAAGCGAGCGGTATCGCGTGCCATTGGCAGCCATGGACCGCGGAGGAGGTCCGCGTTCCCGAAGGCACCACGCTCTTGATGAACGCCACGCACCTGGGCTGCGCGCCCGAACTGGAACCGGTGCCGGTCCGCTGGGAAACCGTCGATCCGACCTGCACGGTGGTCGATGTGATCACCAATCCGCGCATCACCCCCTTCCTCGCCACCGCCCGCGAACGCGGATGCCCCGTGGTCGACGGCGTGGAAATGCTCGTGCAACTGGCCATGCAGATCTTCGAGCGCTGGACCGGAATCACCCCCGAAGAGAAGGTCTTCCAACGCGCGGTGGCCGAAGCTCTAGGCGAATAAGCGCCGGTCCGCGCTTTGACTTCATCCTGCGAAAATCTACACTCCGCGTTTTCCGATCATGGCTTACCTCAACGAGAACTACTCCAAACTCAAAGCCGGCTACCTCTTTCCGGAGATTGCGCGGCGCGTCAAAGCTTTCAGCGAAGCCCACCCCGATGCCGCGGCCAAAATCATCCGCTGCGGGATCGGCGACGTGACCGAACCCCTGCCCGCGGCCTGCCGCGAGGCCTTGCACAAGGCGGTCGATGAACTCGGCCAGCGCGAGACCTTCCGCGGATACGGGCCTGAGCAAGGCTATGACTTCCTCCGCCAAGCCATCGCCCAGCACGATTTCCGCGACCGCGGCCTCGACATCGCCGACGACGAAATCTTTGTCTCCGATGGATCCAAATGTGATTGCGGCAATATCCTCGACATCTTCGGGCCGGGAAACCGCGTGGCCATCACCGACCCGGTCTATCCCGTTTACGTCGACACCAATGTCATGGTCGGCAACACCGGCGATGCCGACGAAACCGGCGCTTACGCCGGCGTCGTCTATCTCCCCTGCACCGCGGAGAACGGTTTCGTCCCGGCCATCCCGAAGGAAGCCGTCGACCTCATTTACCTCTGCTACCCGAACAACCCGACCGGCGCCGTCGCCACGCGCGACCAGCTCGCCACCTGGGTCGATTACGCGCGGAAGCATCACGCGATCATTCTTTTCGACGCAGCGTATGAAGCCTATGTCCGCACCCCGGGCATTCCGCATTCCATTTACGAAATCGAGGGTGCGCGCGAGTGTGCCATCGAGTTCCGCAGCTTCTCGAAGAACGGCGGCTTCACCGGACTGCGTTGCGCTTTCACTGTGCTGCCAAAATCCCTGCACGCCCGCACCCGCGGTGGCGAGAGCAAACCGCTCTATCCGCTCTGGCTGCGCAACCACACGACAAAATTCAACGGCGTTTCCTATCCGGTGCAACGCGCGGCCGAGGCGATCTACTCGCCGCAAGGACGCCGCGAAATCGATGGCTTGGTCGATTTTTACATGGAGAACGCCCGCATCTTGCGCCAAGCGGTCAGCGGCGCCGGATTGCAGGTCTATGGTGGCGTCGATGCGCCTTACATTTGGGTGCGCGGGCCCGAAGGCGTCCCCAGTTGGATCATGTTCGACTTCCTCCTGCGCGAAGCCAACATCGTGACCACCCCGGGCAGCGGTTTCGGTGCCGCCGGCGAGGGATACTTCCGCATCTCGGCCTTCAACAGCCGTGAGCGCGCGCAGGAAGCGGCCAAACGCCTTGCTTTGCTGGACTTCACAAAGGCCGGCTGAACCACCTACCCTCGGACCAATGAAAGCCCTCCTTCTCCTTGCCCTCGCCCTCGGCTCCCTCGGCTGCGCCAGCGACCCCTATCAAGATCCGACCTACACGCTGCAACGCAATCTCTACCACCGTGATCAGAAGTGGGACCAATACCAGAACCGCCAATACCTCCGCCGCCAGGCCGCCGACGATCGCTACCAATCGTGGTTCAATAGCGTGATGGAGTAGGCCGGCAAGCGACTCACGCTGCCGCCTGACGCCGGATGTGGCGTTCGAAGCGTCCCGGTGAGGGAAACAAATCGGCCAGACGCTCCATGGCCATGTCGGCCAGAGGTCCGGGTTGCCGCCCGAGGGCGCACTGCAAATAGACGGCTTCCTTGAGCAACTCGGTGAAGTCGGCCTTGGCCAGCTTTTCCCATTCGGCCCCGCTGACGTCCTTTTTCCACTTGGCCAGTTCGAAGTCGATGAGCACAGCCTCGACCGGTGCCGGGTCGACCGCGATGTTGTGCAGCTCCATGTCCCCGTGGACCATCCCTGCCTCGTGCAGCTTGACCAGCGAGGCGAAAGCCTGCCCGCACAACCACCACAGGCCCACCGCGGTGGCCAGATTGATTTCCTCCGCCACTTGCACGTTGTTCTCGACCGGCTCGATGCCGAACGGCGTCAGGCGCGAATACGGTTTCCCCGGCACAAAGCACGAGCGGAAGGTGTCCTTGGTGAACCCGATCGGCGGGGGCGCCCCGAGCACTTCGGAAGCACGTTGCTGGTTGGCGAATTCGACCGACGGATCCCCGCGCAGACGCCCGGGGAAGTAGGTCTTGCGGAAATGCATGGGGTATTCCGCGGCCAGCGGAAATTCTTTCCGCGTGTCTTTCCCGGCAATGACCATTTCCGCGGACATGAGTTGCAGGCCGTTGGCCTCGCGCCGGGTGATCGTGCGCATGACAAAATCATGCTCAGGCGGGTTTTGGATGAGCTGCGCGTATTCCGGCGCCAGAAGCAATTCATGCCGCGGCGAAACTCGCACCATTATCTGCTCGGGCCTTTCCATCACCGTCAGTTTTTCCCGTCCGGCGCCCGATGCCAACCCCGAAGACCTCAGCCCAGCATCCGGCGGAAATCTCCCGGCTTGGACGCCAGCAAGGCCGGGGCGGAGCGCAGCGCCTCGCAACGCAGTGCCTCCCGGCTGCGCGGCAGATCGGGCGGGACCTTCAGTCCCCGTTGCTTTTTCAGCCATGTCTCGGCCATGCAGACATCCTGGATGTCCCCCAGCGTCTCGCCCAGACGGTCGGCGCGACGCGTGAAACGCACCAACCGGGCCCGCCCGCCGAGATACTCGCACTGGTAGAGCAGACGCTTCACCCGCCTCCGCCAACCGTGAAACGCTTCGTCGGGCGCACTCCCCCGCCGCGCTTCCTTCCATCCCTCCCGGGCCGCGCGATACGTGCCGACGGCCCGGTCCGCGATATCCGCCCACTCCATCGTCACCCAGTCCGGATACTCGGCGAGCAACCCCGCCGCATAATCGCACAGATGCCGCGCCTTGGTCAGATTCGGACGCAGCGCCGCACGCGAATGGTGCGCCTCGCCGGGCGCATACTTGTCGGCCAAACCCTGGATGATCGTGGCATCGCGCGTCTCCGCGAACAGGTCCTTCAAATCCCGGCATGGTGGCAAAAACTTCCCGCGCCATCCGCCGCCGCGCGGCACGAGGCGGCAGAGCGACTGCAGGCGTTTGACCCTCGTGCGCAAAAAATGCGCCTGACCGGCCGGATCATTGTCGAAGGTATCGACCGCCCGCGCCGACTCGCGCAAGAGCTGACGCAACGCCGCCCGCAAAGCCGGACCCGGCGCCAGTTTGCGGGGGGACCGGATCATAGGTGGCATTCTCGCCACCAGGCTGCCGCCCAGCAAGCGGACGAATGTGACAAATCAGGCCTGCGGACGCACCAGACGCCCCCGCGCCGCCCCGCGCCCCCCGGATCGCGACCAGACCGGCACCCCCCGTGACCAGACCGAAATGACCGAAGCGGGAAACTCACGTCCGACATAAGCACTCACCGCATGGCGCGTCAGCAGATCCTCGGCCCGCAAAACCTGCCCGCAGCGCGGATCAACCAGCACCAGATCCGCATCCATGCCCGGGGCAATCGCTCCCTTGCGTCCGGCCAAACCGAAACGTTTGGCCACCTTTGACGCGGTCAGAGCGACCACCGTTTCCATCCCCAGTCCGAGGGACCACAACGACGGCAGAAAACTTTGCGCCCCGGCAATGCCGCCCCAGACCTCGAAGAAATCCTTTTTGTCTTTCATCTGCGGCGGGCACGGCGAGTGGTCCGTGCCGAGCGTATCCACCCCACCCGCGCGCACGCGGGCCACCAAATCGGCCCGCGCTGCCTCGCTGCGCAGGGGCGGCGCGCATTTTGCGGAGGCACCGAGTCGCACCGCATCATCGGTATTGAATACCAGGTAGTGCGGACACGTCTCGGCAGTCACATCGACGCCGCGGTCCTTCGCCGCACGGATTTCGTCCAGACCTTCCCCGCAACTGACGTGCACCACCTGCAGACGGCAACCCGTCTCGCCGGCCAACTCGCAGGCCGAGCGGATCGCGGCCAACTCGGCCTCGACCGAGCGGGACGCGAGATAATCCCGCATGCTGGTCCGGCCCGCCTCGCGCGCCGCCTTGGCCGCCGCGGCGACTGTGGCTTCGTCCTCCGCGTGCACGGCCACGGGCAGGCCGAGTTGCGCCGCCCGCTGCATGCCCGCCCGCAGGGTTTTCCTATCGGAACGCTCGAAGTCTTCGGTCCCGCTCGACGACATAAAGGCTTTGAAGCCGATCACCCCGCAGTCGGCCAATTCGGGCAACTTGTCGAGGTTCACCGGAGTGATCCCGCCCCAGAGGGCGAAATCGACGACCGACGAAGCCTCGGCCGCGGTTTTCTTGAGCGCGAAGCTCTCCGCATCGAGCGTCGGGGGATACGCGTTGAGCGGCATTTCGAAAACGCAGGTGGCGCCGCCGGCTGCCGAGGCGAGAGAGCCCGTGGCCCAACCTTCCCAATCCGCGCGGCCCGGTTCGTTGTAATGCACATGCGCATCAATCGCGCCGGGCAGAAGAACCATTCCCTCGGCGTCAATCGTCGCGCGGGCGCTCAGATTGTCGCCGACCGCCGCGACGCACCCCTCGGTTACCGCGACATCGGCAATGCGCAATCCATCGGGCAGACACACCTGCGCCCCTCGAATAACAAAGTCTTCAGCCATGTTTCCGCGCCAATGCAAACACGGTGCGCGTCAGCACGTCCAGCGCGACGGCGACGTCGCGTTGGTCGACGCTTTCATCCGGATGATGACTGATACCCTCTTGGCAACGGACGAAGAGCATGGCTGCGGGGCAAACTTTCGCCATGACAGCCGCGTCGTGACCCGCACCGCTCGGCAAGACAGGAGCGCGGCCGGCGGCTTGGCGCACGACCGCGGCCAGCTTTTTGTCCATCGCTGCAGTCTGCGTTTCCTGCACGATATCCCACGAGAGTTTAAGCCCGCGGTGCTTGGCCACCTTCGTGGCGAAAGCGCGCAGCTTGGCCACCGCGGACCGGCGTTTCGTGTCCTTCTCGTCCCGCACATCCAGAGTGAAGGTCACTTTGCCGGGCACAACATTGCTCGCCGCACCCTCCACTTGGCACTGGCCCACCGTGGCCATGACGCCAGCCCGTTCTGCTGCGAGGATAAGTTCCGCCGATCCGGCCAGCGCATCTTGCCGCAAGTTCATCGGAGTGGTCCCGGCATGCGCGGCACGGCCGGTAAAAGCCGCACGGATCCGCGTTTGGCCGGCGATGGCTGAGACGACACCAACCGGGGCGCCGACCTGTTCGAGCACCGGACCCTGCTCGATGTGCGCTTCGAGATAGGCGAGCAATTCACGCTTTGGCCGCTTGGCGCGCGCCAGGCCCTTTTCGCGGATGCGGGACAAATCTTTTGCCGTGAGCAGTCCGCACATCGCGCGGCTGCCGAGGTAAGTCGTCTGATACTTCACCCCCTCCTCGTCGGAAAACCCGACCACTTCCAGATGAAACGGCAACCTCTCGCCGCGCAAGCATTCCACCGCCGCAATGCCGAGCAGCACCCCGAGCGGACCGTCGTATTTCCCTGCATTGCGCACCGTGTCGAGATGCGAGCCAATGATGAGCGTCTTCGCCCCGCGTTCGGCCGAAGGGACGCGACCAATCAGATTGAAGGCCGCGTCCTCGCGGACCGACATGCCCGCCGCACGCATCCACGAGCCGACCAGCCTGTTCGCACGCTTCATGGCAGATGAAGCAAAAGTCCGGGTGAGACAACCATGCTCCTCGCTGACGCGCCCCAGTTCGTCGCACCGCCGCAGGAGTTGGCGGGCGAGAGATGAAACCGCTGAAGACGCAGAGGACACAGAGAGTTTTTTCATAGGACAAGTGGGTTTGGCTCGTCGACGGCCCCGAGAATGACTCTTTTGAGCTGCAACTTGCCATACCTGAAATCGAGGAGAAGGCCGAGAGGGAGGCCGGTAATGTTCAAGTAGCCGAGCATTTGCGCCACGTGATCTGGGGAAAACGCGGTCGCTACCTCAGGGTCCACTACGACTCCAGAAACAATGAGATCAGGAATAAGCTTCCCGATCATCGTAGTGCACAGGAAAAGATTTTTGCTGCTCCGGATTCAGGCCTTGCTTGGCCAGCTCGATAACCAAGGCGTTCTCGTAAAGTTTTTCATCCAATCCCGGCTTCAAAGCATCCGGCACCCGACTGGCGGCTCCTCTAATCCTCCCTGTCAGCTCTCCCTCTGTGCTCTCTGCGCCCTCTGCGGTCATCCCTATAACGCACGTCACTCAACTCCCGCGATAAGTCGAGTAACTCCACGGCGTGCAGAGCAACGGCACGTGATAGTTTTGCGTCGCGTCGGCAATGCGGAAACGGACAGGGATGACATCGAGAAATTTCGCTTCACCAAAGTAGGCACCGACGTGGAACAGCAGTTCGTAGTCGCCCTCGCCGATTTCTTCGGGACCGAGCACAGGCGCCTCGGTCCGGCCGTCGCTGTTCGTGAACAAGGTCTTCATCAATTCACCGCCCGGCATGCGGCGAAGCTCGATCTTCATGCCTGCGGCCGGACGGCCCTTGGCAGTGTCCAAAACATGTGTGCTCAGTTTGCCCATAAAATATCGTGCAGCCGCAACGCGGCGATTTTGTGAATTTCATCCAAGGCCGTCTTCTTCTCCGCAGCGGCATCATTTGGCAAGCGCCGGGGAAAGGCTTCGAGGATGGCGTCCTTCTTATTCATCCGCGCGCAGATGATGAAGGGAAACCCGAACTTGTCGCGATACGCGGTATTGTGGCGGCGGAAGCTTTCCCTTTCCTCCGCCGACAAATCACCCAGACCGGCCGCCGCTTGTTCACCTTGCGACTCGGCCGTGAGCACGGCGCGTCCGACCAGATCGGGGTGCGCTTTGATCAAATCCATCTGCTCCTCGTCCGGGGCATGATTGACCTCCTGCCGCAACGCGTGGCGCAAATGATCTGCATCGGCAAACGGTCGCTTCGCTGCGACGCGGCGCGCGAAATGCGGGGAACGCTCGTAGACCGGACCGACCACGCGCACGAATTCCTCCACGAGTGCGGCATTCAACTCAGCCAGCTTCGCAGTCATGACTTTGCTTCGATCCACGCCATGGTCTTCCCGGCCAACCTGTCCAAGGCCTGCACACTCATGGCGAGATGCTCCTCCTTGGTGTCCTCGATTTTGTTGTGGCTGATCCCGTGCAGGCTTTGGGTGAACATCATCACGGTCGGCACGCCGGCCATAGCCATCTCCGCCGCGTCGTGGAGCGGTCCGGACGGCAAGCGGTGTGACACGCCGCACGTTTCTTTGACCGCTTCGTCGCAAAAATCGACCAAGTCCGGATGGAAAGGCGCCGGCGCGATATGCCAGATGCGCTCCCAGTCCACCGTGCAGCCCGATTCTTTGGCGAACCGTTCGCTGGCTGCCCTGGCCTCCGCATGCATCGTCGCGAGTTTGTCCGCGTCGAGGTGCCGCTGGTCGAGCGTGATACGGCAATCGGCCACCACGCTGGTCACGATACCCGGCTTGGTCGTGCATGAACCGATGGTGCCAACCCCCATGCCGCTGCGCCTGGCAATTTCGTAGACCTCCGGACTCATCCGCGCCGCGGCGAGGAACGCGTCTTTGCGACGGTCCATCGGCGTGCTACCGGAATGCGCAGCCTGGCCGTGAAACGTGATGGCATGACGCTCCACCCCGAATGTCCCGAGCACCGCACCGAGCGGCAGGTCTTTGTCGAGAAGGACCGGCCCCTGTTCGATATGCAACTCGAGATAAGCCGCGGCATTTTTCAGTTCCGTGCCGCAATCCTTCACCTTCTCGAAATCAACCCCGACTTGCTTCAAGGCGTCCGGCAATTTGATTCCGTCTTTGTCGACCAACCCGCGTGCTTCGTCCATGTCGAGGTTGCCCGAGCAGGCCGACGAACCAAACAAACTCTTGCCGAAACGCGCACCCTCTTCGTCCGCCCAGTCGACCACCCGCACGGTGACCGGCGGCTTGCCATTGTATTGCGCGCTGATCCGGCGCATCACCTCGACCCCGGCCAAAGTATTGAGGCAACCGTCGAGCCATCCGCCATTCGGAACCGAATCGATATGACCGCCCATGAGCAACTCCCGATCGCTCGTGCCGCGCAGCGTCGCCCAGAAATTCCCCGCGGCATCATGGTGAATTTCCACCGGCAGGCCCTCGAAGCGCTGCTTTAAAAATTCACGCGCCTTGACCCACGTCGGCGTGAAAGCCACCCGCTGTGCTCCGTTCTCGTTGCCGGTCAATGCGCGCAATTCCTTGAGCTCTTCGATCGTCCGTTGGGGTTTCAACGCGCTGGCCATGCGTAGGATTCTGCTAGGAAAGTCTTTACTGAACCACTGAAAACTGAAAACTGCATTCTGTCTCCTATGCTTATCCAACCGCTCCTCGACGCCGAGACGGCCGCCCGCAACATGGCGGAAAAAGCTCCCCGCTACACCCCGCAGGAAGCGCTGATCGAAGCCAACCGCTGCCTCTTCTGCTTCGACGCTCCGTGCATCATGGCCTGCCCGACCGGCATCGATATTCCGTCGTTCATCAAGAAGATCGCCAACCAGAATCCCGTCGCCTCGGCCCGGACCATTCTCACGGCCAATGTCCTCGGTGCCAGTTGCGCCCGGGTCTGCCCGACCGAAGTCCTCTGCGAGGGCGCCTGCGTGGTCCTCGATCTCGAAGGCGACCCGGTGAAAATCGGACGCCTCCAGCGCTACGCGACCGACTACGTTTTCGAGCACCACATCGATGTGCTCCACGCGCCCGCGGAAAAGAACGGCAAGAAGGTCGCCGTCCTCGGAGCCGGCCCGGCCGGACTCGGCTGCGCCGCCGAATTGGCCCAACTAGGTTACGCGGTCACCGTCTTCGACAAAAAGAAAGCGGGCGGCGGACTCAACACCTACGGCATCGCCTACTACAAGATGCCTCCCCAGATCAGCCTCGACGAGGTGAAGATGATCGAGGGCCTCGGCGTGAAGTTCCGCTACGGGGTGGAAATCGGCAAAGACCTCTCCGTCGCCGACCTCGAGAAAAATTACGATGCCATCTTCCTCGGCCTCGGACTAGGCGGCGCCAACCGCCTCGGCCTCCCGGGCGAGGATCTCCCCGAAGTGGTCGATGCCCTCGAGTTCATCGAGTGGATCCACACCCGTCCGCTGCACGAAGTCCCCGTGGGACGCCGCGTCGCTGTCCTCGGGTGCGGCAACACCGCAATCGATGCGGTCACCCAGTCGAAACGCCTCGGCGCCGAAGTGGCCTCCATCATTTACCGCCGCGGCGAGGACGACATGCCGGCCTACGAATTCGAATACGAGCTGGCCAAGAATGACGGCGCTACTTTCCACTTTCACACCATCCCGACCGAAGTGTTGTCCGAGAACGGACACGTCAAAGCCCTCCGGTTGGCCAGGACCGAAGTCCGCGACGGCACAATGCACGTCGTACCCGGCTCCGAATGGATCGAGGAATTCGACCTCGTCCTCAAGGCAGTCGGGCAGGAAAAACAAACCGCCGTGCTGACCAAACTTTTCCCCAACCTCAAGCTCGACGCCAAAGGCCGGGTCGAACACAACCCCGAGACCATGGCCACCGCCATACCGGCAGTTTTCGTCGGCGGCGATTGCGCCAATGGCGGACGCGAAGTGGTCAACGCGGTGGCTGAAGGCAAGAGAGCGGCCCGCGGCATCAACGCGATGCTCACCAAGCAAAAGGTCGCAGGCCCCGTCCAGCCCTCCCGCCACGGCAGCAAAGACGGCGCCACGGGCTCCGGCTTCAACCACCCCATCCGCGTCCCCGAACTCCTCGCCGCCATGGCCAAATAGCTCAGGTTTCAAGTTTCCCACTCATCCCTCTCCATTATGGCCGACCTCTCGATCAACTTCGCCGGAATCAAATCCCCGAATCCGTTCTGGATCGCCAGCGGCCCGCCCTCGAACACCGCCTACCAATCCCACCGCGCCTTCGAAGCCGGCTGGGGCGGCGTGGTCTGGAAAACAATCGGCGACCCGGTCGTCAACGTCGCCTCCCGCTATTCCGCGCTCAACCTTGGCGGACAACGCATGGTCGGCTTCAACAACATCGAACTGATCAGCGACCGCTCGCCCGAAACCAACTTCCGCGAAATCAAAGAAGTCAAAGACCGCTGGCCGAACCACGCAGTCATCGCCTCCCTCATGGTCGACACCCGCGAGCGCTGGCACGAATTCGTCAAGCGCTCGGCCGACTGCGGCGCCGACGGCATCGAACTCAACTTCGGCTGCCCCCACGGCATGTGCGAGCGCGGCA
>JBBECM010000094.1:0-2121 GCA_040881855.1 Chthoniobacterales bacterium
CGAGCGGCTGCTGGGTGACGAGCGAGTAAGGTCCGACCGCGCGGGCGTGGATCTTGTCGGCAACCAAGTGACCGAGTTTCAAGATGTAGATCATGCCGACCACGACCGGGTTGTGGAAGGCCTCGCCGGTGCGACCATCATAGAGGGTCGACTTACCGCCGGTGGTGCCGTCCTTGCCGTCGCCGATCCAGGTGTAACCGGGAGTTTCCTTTTCATCAGGACGACGCTCGCGGAGTTCGCCGTTGTCGCCGATCCATTTGACACCATCGACCTTCTTGGCCTTGGACATGAAATCCCAGATGACTTCTTCCTTGATGCCGTCGAAAATCGGAGTGGCAACCTTGAAGCCGAGTGCCTTGGCTGCGACGCCGAGGTGGGTTTCAAGCACCTGTCCGACGTTCATCCGCGATGGCACGCCGAGCGGGTTGAGGCAGATATCGACCGGAGTTCCGTCCGCGAGATAGGGCATGTCTTCCTCAGGAACGATGGTGGCGACAACGCCCTTGTTACCGTGGCGACCGGCCATTTTATCACCGACGGAGAGTTTCCGTTTGGCGGCAATGAAGACTTTCACTTCCTTGATGACGCCGGGATCGACTTCATCGCCGGACTCGAGCGAGTCGAGTTTGCGCTCGCGCTCTGTGTCGAGTTCCTGGAAGCGACCTTCGAAGGAACCGATGATTTCCAAGATCTTGTTACGGATCGGGGATGGGTCGATTTCAATGTGGTCGTGGACCGAAGCGAGCTTGCGGAGAAGCGTCTTGGTGATCTTGCGGTTGGCCGGGATGATGATCTCGCCGGTTTGTGCGTTGACCACGTCGAGCGGGATTTTTTCGCCCAACAGAATGTCGGAGAGACGCTCGGTGAGGTCGTCCGTCAGCTTGTCAGCCTTCTTCTTGTGCTCGTCGTTGATCTTCTTGAGCGTCTTCTTCAGCTCGGCCGGATCGACTTTTTCCGCGCGCTTCTTGGCAAAGCCGCTTTGGGAAACGCGGACGTCCTGGACGATGCCGATGCAACCGGATGGAACGCGGAGCGAAGTGTCCTTCACGTCGGCGGCCTTCTCACCGAAGATGGCGCGCAGCAGGCGCTCTTCCGGGGCGAGTTCGGTTTCGGACTTCGGAGTGATTTTGCCGACAAGGATGTCGCCGGGTTTCACTTCCGCGCCGATGCGGATGATGCCGTCGTGGTCGAGGTTGCGGAGTGCATCCTCGCCGACGTTCGGGATGTCGCGGGTGATTTCTTCCGGGCCCAGCTTGGTGTCACGGGCGGCGACATCGAATTCCGAAATGTGGATCGAGGTGTAAACGTCGTCCTTCACCACGCGCTCGGAGATGACGATGGCATCTTCGAAGTTGTAGCCGTTCCATGGCATGAAGGCGACGAGGACGTTGCGGCCGATGGCGAGTTCGCCGTCTTCGGTGTTTGGTCCGTCGGCGAGAACTTGGCCCTTCTTGATTTTTTGACCCAGCTTGACGATCGGCTTCTGGTTGATGCAGGTGCCGGCGTTGGAGCGCATGAACTTCCGCAGTGGATAGGCCATGATGCCCTTGTCGATGTTGGTCCGGACGGACTCCGCATCGCTGAGGAATTTCTCGTCGGAAACCGGCATCTTGCCGTCCGGAGTGGTGACAATGATCTCCGCGGTCGCGGCGGCCACGATGCCGTCGGCTTCGGAAACCACCACCGCGCGGGAATCGCGGGCGGCTTTGCCTTCGAGGCCGGTGCCGACGAGAGGCGATTCGGAAACGAGCAGTGGCACGCCTTGGCGTTGCATGTTCGATCCCATCAGCGCGCGGTTGGCGTCGTCGTGCTCAAGGAACGGGATCAAACCGGCAGCCACGGAGACGAGCTGCTTCGGCGAGACGTCCATGTAGTTCACTTCGGATGGAAGTGCTTCGATGAACTCGCCGCCTTTTTCACGGGCGGTGATGCGCTCGGTTTGGAAAATGCCTTTCTTGTCGATCGGGTTGTTCGCCTGGGCGATGAGGAAGTTTTCCTCTTGGTCGGCGGTGAGATACTCGATTTCGTTGGTGACCTTCGAGTTCACCACGCGGCGGTAAGGCGTTTCGATGAAGCCGAACTCGTTGATCCGGGCGTAGGTGCACATCGAGTTGATGAGAC
>JBBECM010000095.1:0-13441 GCA_040881855.1 Chthoniobacterales bacterium
GTCGACGCGGAAGAGCATGCGGTGTCCGGCTTCGCGGGTGTCGATGATGTGGCGGCTGCGGCAGATGAGGGTGTTGGCGCCGGTCTGGAGGTAGCAGATGGATTCGGCGCCGGTGGGTTCGACGATGTCGAGGTGCGCGGGGAAGGTGGTGGCATCGGGCGTTTCCCCGGGGAGCAGCGGCTGGAAGTGCTCGGGGCGGAGGCCGAGGAGGATTTCCTTGTCCGCCAACCGGCCAATGTTCCCCCGGGGGACGAATTCGATCTCGACGGACCCGCCGCCGCTTTCGCGGAAGACGAGGCGGGCGCCATCGCGCGGGTGGAGGGTGCCGCGGATGAAATTCATCGACGGGCTGCCGAGGAACCCCGCGACGTAGGTGTTGCGCGGGGCGTGGTAAAGATCGAGGGGAGGTCCGGTCTGCTGCAGGGTCCCGTTGCGGAGGAGGGCGATGCTGGTGCCCATGGTCATGGCCTCGGCCTGGTCGTGGGTGACGTAGATGATGGTGGTCTGGAGACGCTGGTGGAGTTTGATCAGTTCGGCGCGGAGTTGGGCGCGCATTTTGGCGTCCAGGTTGGAAAGAGGTTCGTCGAAGAGGAAAACGCGGGGCTGGCGGACGATGGCACGGCCCACGGCGACGCGTTGTTGCTGTCCGCCGGAGAGGTCGCGCGGCATGCGGGTGAGCAGATCTTCGATCCCGAGGATGGACGCCGCTTCGCGTACGCGGCGGGCGATGTCGGCCGGCGGAAAGTGCCGGACGCGGAGCCCGAAGGCGAGGTTCTCGGCGACGTTGAGGTGCGGGTAGAGCGAGTAGTTCTGGAAGACCATGGTGACATCGCGGTCACCGGGCGGGAGCTCGCTCACATCGGTGTCGCCGATGAGGATCCGGCCGGAGGTCAGGCTTTCCAGTCCGGCCACCATGCGCAGGGTGCTGGTCTTGCCGCAGCCGGAGGGCCCGAGGAGGACGACGAAGGATTTGTCCGGCACTTCGAGCGAAAGGTCGAGGACGGCGGGTATTTCCTCGCCGCGGCGGCCGCGGTAGATCTTGCTGACGTTTTGGAGAGTGACGCTGGCCATGGGCGGGGCGCGCGGAGCGCCGCGGGCCGCGGGTGGGTGGTGCGGCAGGATGATGATGCCTGCTGCTTTGCACTGACGCAAGGTCAGGGGCGCGGCGCTTACCCGGGGATGGGGACGGGGTCGAGGTGCCAGATGTCCTTGGCGTATTCGAGGATGGTGCGGTCGCTGGAGAACTTGCCGACGCGGGCGGTGTTGAGGACGGCCATTTTGCCCCAGCGGGCTTTGTCCTTGAACGCTTGAGAGACTTTCTCCTGCGTCTCGCAGTAGGCCCGGAAGTCGGCGAGGCAGAGGAAGGGGTCGTGGTAGAGGAGATTGTCGCGCAGGGGCGCGAGGACATCGGGACCTTCGCCCGGGGTGAAGAAATCGGTGCCGAGCCAGTCGATGATGGCGGCCAGTTCGGAGTCGGAGTCGTAATATTTCCGCGGGTTGTAGCCGTCGGCCACCAGCTTGGCCACTTGCTCCACCGTGTTGCCGAAAATGAAGATGTTGTCGTCGCCGACTTCCTCGCGGATCTCGACGTTGGCCCCGTCGAGGGTGCCGATGGTGACGGCGCCGTTGAGGGCGAGTTTCATGTTGCCCGTCCCGGAGGCCTCCTTGCCCGCGGTGGAGATTTGCTCGGAGAGGTCGGCGGCGGGGACGATGCGCTGGGCCAGAGAGACGCGGTAGTTGGGCATGAAGACAACCTTGATCTTCCCTTTGATCCGTTTGTCGCCGTTGATTTTTTCGCCGACGGCGTTGATCGCCTTGATAATGAGCTTGGCTGTGTCATAGCCCGGCGCAGCCTTGGCCGCGAAAATAAAGACGCGCGGCGGGATGTCGAGGCGGGGGTCTTTGAGCAGGCGGCGGTAGAGCCAGAGGATGTGGAGCAGGTTGAGGTGCTGGCGCTTGTATTCGTGGAGGCGTTTGATCTGCACGTCGAACATGGCCGCGGGGTCCACATCGACGCCGCACTCCTCGAGGATGCGTTTGGCCAGCTTCTTCTTGTTGGCCAGTTTGACCGACATGAATTCCTCGCGGAACGAGGCGTCATCGGCAAAAGGCTCGAGTTTGCGCAGCAGGTCGAGGTCGCGTTCCCAGCCGCCGCCGATGGTGCGGATGATGAGGTCGGAGAGCCGGGGGTTGCAGGCCACCAGCCACCGGCGGGGTGTGATGCCGTTGGTCTTGTTGTTGATGCGGCCCGGGTAGAGGGCTTCGAATTCCGGGAAGAGTTCCGTTTTGACCAGTTTGGTGTGGAGGGCGGCCACGCCGTTGACCGAATGGCTTCCGACCACGCTGAGATGGCCCATGCGGATCATCTGTTCGTGGCCCTCCTCGATGAGCGAGAGCGTGCGTTTTTTCTCCACGTCGCCGGGCCACTTCTTTTCGACCTCGTCGAGGAAGTTCTTGTTGATCTCGAAAATGATCTGGAGATGGCGGGGAAGCACTTTGCGGAGGAGGCCGACACTCCATTTCTCGAGGGCCTCGGGCAGGAGGGTATGGTTGGTGTAGGCGAAGGTGCGGGTGGCGAGGGACCACGCTTGGTCCCAAGCGAGACCGTAGTCGTCGACGAGCAAGCGCAGCAGCTCGGGTATACTGATGGCGGGATGCGTGTCGTTGAGCTGGATGGCAACCTTGTCGGGGAATTTGGACCAGTCCGAGTTGTCCTTCTGGAACCGGCGGATGATGTCGCGCAGCGAGCAGGCGGTGAAAAAGTATTGCTGGAGCAGGCGGAGTTCCTTGCCGGCTTCGGTGTGGTCGTTGGGATAGAGGACCTTGCTGATCGTCTCGGCCATGTTTTTTTGCCGGACGGCTTCCTCGTAGCCGCCGCGGTTGAAGGCGTCGAGATCGAATTCCTCGGGGGCTTTGGACTCCCAGAGGCGGAGGAAATTCACGGTCTCGGTGCCGTAACCGGGGATAGGAATGTCATAAGGCACACCGATGATCTTGCGGTAACCGACCCAGACCGAGCGGGTTCGTCCGAGGCCGTCGTCGACGGTTTCGACGTGGCCGTAGACGGGGATTTCCTGCTGGTGGGACGGGCGGATGATTTCCCACGGCGAGCCGTATTGGATCCACGCGTCGGGCAGTTCGACCTGGTAGCCGTCGCGGAACTCCTGTTTGAAGAGCCCGTATTGGTAGTGGATGCCGTAGCCGACGGCGGGAAGGTCGAGGGTGGCGAGGGAATCGAGGAAGCAGGCGGCGAGGCGTCCGAGGCCGCCGTTGCCCAGGGCCATGTCGTATTCCTCGTCGCGGGTTTCCTCGATGGGGTGGCCGAGGTTCTCGAGGGCTTCGCTCACCTCCTCGAAGACGCCGGCCGCGATCATGTTGTTGGCGAAGAGGCGGCCCATGAGAAACTCCATGGACATGTAGTAGACGCGGCGGACATTCTGCTCGTTGTGCACCGCGAGGGTTTTCATCATCCGCTCAATGATGAGGCGCTGGATGGCCATCGAGGTGGCGATCCACCACTCGCGGCGGGACGCCGTGGCCTGGTCCCGGGCCATGGTGAATTTCAACTCGTCGATGATTTCTTTCTCGAACTTCAGAGGTGCGATCTCGTGCATGATGGAAGAAAGAGGCTATGCCGGTGCATGAATGGTGCCAGAAAAATTTGTTCACAGCGCCGGGCCGAAGTATTGACAAGGCAATGACGGTCATTGTTGGAGCGGGGTTGGCGGGTTTGACTTGCGCGAAGGTGCTGGCCGGTGCCGGTCGGCCTTTCGTGCTGCTCGAAGCGTCCGACCGGCCCGGCGGGCGGGTGGTGTCGGACCGGAGGCCGGACGGATTTGTGCTCGATCGCGGATTCCAAGTGCTGCTCGACTCTTATCCGGCGGCGCGCCGTCACCTCGATTTCGCCGCGCTCGGGGGCGGGCGTTTCCGTTCGGGTGCGTTGTTTGTCGGACGGGGAGAGCCGCGTGTTCTGGAAAACCCTTGCCGGTCTCCCTGGGCTGCGTTCGGGGCACTGCGTGGCGGGGTCTTGTCGATGGCGGACCAAGTCCGGCTGGTGCGCCTGGTCTGGCGTTTGGCGGCGGGTGCGCCGCGGCATGATATGACGACCGAGGAGTTCCTGCGGTCCTGCCAGTTCAGCGAAGATTTCTTCGTCCGTTTTGCGCGTCCGTTTTTCGGCGGGGTGCTCCTCGATCCTTCGCTGGGTACGAGTGCCCGTTTGTTTGCCGGTTACCTGCGGTTTTTTGTCACGGGCCGCGCTTTGCTCCCGGCCGCAGGCATGGGCGGCCTCGGCGCCCAGTTGGCCTCGGCGCTGCCCCGGGCTGCCGTGCGCTATGGCTGCCCGGTCGCGCGGATCCTGCACGAGCAGGATGCGGCAGCCGGCGTGATGATGGAAGATGGCTCACGCCACCGGGGCGATCAGGTTGTCCTTGCGGTCGACGAGCCGGCGATGTGCCGGCTGCTGGGCGAAGGGCGTTCGCGTCCGGCGCTCGGCACGGCGGTGCATTACTTTCGCGCCGCGCGGCCTTTTTATCGCGGGGCGTGGTTGTGCCTGCCGCCGCGCCGGGAAGACAGCCCGGTGCTGCATGCCGCCTTGGTCAGCAACGCGTCGCCTTCGCTCGCACCGGAGGGTTCGCACCTGTGGAGTGTCACGGTTTGTCCGGAGCATCCCCGCGCCAATGACGCAGAATTCGTGGCGCGCGAGGTGGCTGGGTGGTTCCGGGCGGATCCGGCCGCCTTGGCCCCGCTCGATTTTGTCCGGGTGCCTTACGCCGTGCCGGCGCAGCCGCCGGGTTTCGCGGACCGGCCGCCGCCATGGGGTGCGCTTCCCGCGAATTTGACCGTGGCGGGGGACGCGGTCGGCGGTGCCAGTATCGAGGCGGTCATGGCCGGCGGGGAAGCGGCGGCCAAAAAAGTGATTTCGTCCGGACGGCTTAACTGATTGATTGGCGCCTCGTCCGGCGCATGAAAAAAGCATTACTCACGACCCTGCAGTTGGCGGTCACCGTCGGTTTGCTCTGGTGGGTTTTTCACGACCCGGAAAAACGCGCCCAGATGGCCGAGGCCCTGCGTCAGGCCGATTGGAATTGGCTCTGGGTCGGGGTGGGGGTGTTTTTCTGCTGCACGCTCCTCGCCACGGTGCGGTGGAAGATTCTGCTTAACGTGGTAGGCATCGACATGGGCTGGGTGAGGACGTGGCAGCTCTTCATGGTCGGGATGTTTTTCAACCTCTTCATGCTCGGGTCGACCGGCGGCGACGTGGTGAAGATGTTCCTGACCATGCGCGAAGCGCGCGACAACAAGGCGGCGGCGTTGTTGAGTGTCTTTATGGACCGTGTCATCGGGATGATGGCGCTGATCCTGATCAGTCTCGGTTTTCTCTATTTCCGCTATGACGTGCTCAGTCATTCGCCGGCCAGCTCGGCTCTGCTCACCACGCTCCTCTGGCTGCTCGCCGCCGCGGTGGTCATCACGGTCGGCATGTTTGTCGGTTCGGCCTTCGGATGGGTGCATCATCTGCCGCAGTGGACGCCGTTGCGCGGGCGCATTGTCGAGGTCTCGGCGGCTTGCCACATGTATGCCAAGGGGTGGCGCCGGACGATCTGGGCATTGCTGGTTTCCTTCCCGCTCTTCGCCATGTTTTTCATCACCTTTTACTGCGCATCCCGGGCCTTCGCCGCCCCGCTCGGTCTGGTCGATGTTTTTTCCGTTCTTCCCATCGTGGCGGTGATCACGGCGATCCCGATCAGTGTCTCGGGCATCGGCTTGCGCGAAAGCCTCTTCGTCTCCCTGCTCGGCCCCTTCGGTGTGGCCCCGGCGATCGCCACGTTGATCTCCGTGACCGGCTTTCTGATCAACACGGCCGGCAGCCTGGCCGGCGGTTTGGTTTTTCTTTTCTACCGTTCCTCCACGCACGAGGCGATCAACCTGCGCGACATGCACAAGGAGGTCGACCGGCTGGAGGATCAGATCGAACACAGCGAATGAAGTTGCCTTTCGTCGAGGCGAATTTCGCCATGACGGTGGACGGCAAAATTTCCACCCGGAATTACGCGCCGACCGGGTTCACTTCGCCGCGCGACAAGCGGCGGTTGCTCGAGATCCGCGCGAGGGGCGATGCGCTGCTGGTCGGAAGGCGGACGTTGGAGACGGACAACATGTCGATGGGCCTGCCGGGGAGGGATCTTCGCGAGCAGCGGATGCGCGAGGGGCGCCCGGCGGAACCGCTGCGGGTCATTGTTTCGGGGCGGGGGAAACTTGATCGTGAGCTCAAAGTTTTCCGGACGCGCGGTGCACCCATCGTGGTCTTCACCACGGGGTCCATGCCGCGGACCACGCGCACGTGGCTCGAGCGCATCGCGGATGTCCGAATAGCGGGCCGGGCCGGCGGCGCACTCGATTTGGGCAAGGCCCTGGAGGTTCTGCGCACGGATTACAACGTCCGCAGCGCGGTCTGCGAGGGTGGCCCGTCTTTGCTCCGCGGTCTGCTGGCGCGCGGTTTGCTGGACCGGATTTTCGTGACCTTCGCGCCGCTCGTCTTCGGCGGAGCGGGCGCGCCGACCTTGCTCGGCCCGGCGGCCGGCTCCCTGCTCGGCAGTTCGGTCCGTTTGCGCTTGGAGGGATTCGAATCCGCGGGGGGCGAAGGTTATGCCACTTATCGCGTCCTGAAATCGCGGTAGGTGCCGCGTTGGCGGTCAGCCGGCCAGCTCGCGGAGGAGATTTTGATGGAGCCGGATGCCGGCCTCGAAATTTTCGATCGGGAAATTTTCATTCGGAGCATGGGCTTTGCAGTCCGGCGCGGCGAGGCCGAGCAGCAGGGTATCCGAGCCGAGCAGATCGCGGAAGGTTTGCACGATCGGGATGCTGCCACCCTCGCGCATCAGGGCTGGTTTTTGTCCGAAGGTCGCCTCGAGGGCCCGCAGCGCCGCACCGCACCACGGGCTTTTCAAATCGAGGGTGTAGGGCATGCCGCCGTGTCCGCGGATGACTTCCATCTCGACGCCCGGCGGCAGGAGATTTTGCAGATGGATCTCGACGAGGTTGAGGGCGCGGTCGGGTTTCTGGTTCGGGACGAGCCGGAAGGTGAGCTTGGCCGAGGCGGTGGAGGGGAGGACGGTCTTGGTGCCCTCGCCCTGATAGCCGCTGGTCAGGCCGTTGATTTCGGCGGTGGGACGGATGCCGATGCGTTCCACCGTGCTGAAACCATCCTCGCCGGAGAGGAGGAGGACGCCGGTTTCGCGCTGGTAATCGGATTCGCTGACCGGCAGGGCGGCGAGGGCCTCGCGTTCGGCAGCGTCGGGCTTGGCCACATCGTCATAAAACCCCGGGACGGCGATGCGGCCCTTGGCGTCGTGCAGTCCGGCCAGCATCCTGACCAGCGCGGTGGCGGGGTTCATGACCGCGCCGCCGAAGATCCCCGAATGGAGGTCGGTGGCGGGTCCGCGCACGATGACTTCCATGGCGGCGATACCGCGGAGGCTTTGGGTCAGCGTGGGATACCCGTCCGCCACCATGCCGGTGTCGGAGATAGCGATGACATCGCAGCGCAGTTCGCTGCGGCGGGCGCGGATGAAGTCGTCGAGGTTCGTGCTGCCGATTTCCTCCTCGCCTTCGATGAGGAAGATGAGGTTGACCGGCAGCGTGCCCTCCTCGCGAAGAAGATGGATGGCGCCGAGGATGTGGGCGAGGATTTGGCCTTTGTTGTCGGTCGCGCCGCGGGCGAAGACGCGTTTGTTGCGGATGGACGGCTCGAACGGCGGGGAGGTCCAGAGGTTGAGGGGTTCCTCGGGTTGCACGTCGTAGTGACCGTAAAGGAGGACGGTCGGCTTGCCCGGGACCTCGGGTCCGCGCGCCAGCACGGCGGGGTGCCCGCCGGTTTCCGCGACCTCGGACTGAAACCCCCCGTGCCGGAGAAGGGCGGCGAGCCAATCCGCGCAGGCCCGCATTTCGGGGGCGCGGTCGGGTCTGGTCGAGACGCTGCGGAAGCGGAGGAAGTCAAAGAGCAGATCCAGATCGGATTTGCCGGAAAAAGAGAGCGCTGTCTCGGAATGTGACACGGATAATCTAGATAAAGGGTTGGCAGGGGGTGGGCACCACAATCAGTAGTATGAGGGGTTGCCATCCGTTCCGGACAGCCCTAAATACTGCCTTTCGGAGGTCCTTCCCCATGTATCTCAAATCTCTCGAACTCGTAGGTTTTAAGTCTTTCGTCAACAAGACGCACCTGGAATTTCACGAAGGCATCACTTCGGTTGTCGGCCCGAACGGTTGTGGCAAGTCGAACATCCTTGATGCCATCCGTTGGTGCCTCGGCGAACAGTCGGCCAAGGCGCTGCGCGGCGGCGAAATGGCCGACGTCATTTTCAGCGGCACGGATTCCCGCAAGGCAGTCGGCATGGCCGAGGTTTCGCTGACTTTCGGCGGATGCCCCGAGCATCTCGGCACGGATTACGAGGAAGTCTGCGTGACGCGCCGGATCTTCCGCGACGGCAAGGGCGAATACCTGCTCAACAAGTCACCCTGCCGCCTGCGCGACATCCACGAGTTGTTCATGGACACGGGCATCGGCCGCAGCAGCTATTCGATCATGGAGCAGGGCAAGATCGACCTGATCCTGAGCAGCCGCCCGGAAGACCGCCGCGCGGTGTTCGAGGAAGCGGCGGGCATCACGAAATTCAAGGCGCAGAAACGCGAAGCCCTGCGCAAACTCGAATACACCGAGGCGAACCTCGTGCGCGTCAACGACATCATGCGCGAGGTCAAGCGCCAGATCGGTTCGCTCCAGCGCCAGGCGGGCAAAGCGCGCCGCTACCAGGCGCTGTCCAACGACCTGAAAGTCCTCGAGCTCAACTTTGTCCGCCGCCAGCATGACCGGATTGCCGAATCGCAGCGTGGTCTCGGCGAGAAGCTCCGCTCGCTCGAATCGCGGTGGAACGAAATCACCTCCGCGCTGGAGGAAGGCGAGGCCGCCGTCGCCGGCCACCGGACGCGCCTGACCGAGCTCGAAGAGCAGGTCGACTCCTCGCGCCAGTCGATGCAATCCCTGCGCGACCGCATGGTGCAGGCCCGGAGCCGTGCCGCGCACAATGGCGAGGTCTGCGAGCAACTGGGCCAGACCATCGCACGTTGCGCGCAGGAGATGGCCGCCGCCCGCGAGCGCCAGCGCGTGCAGCGCGACGAATTGGGCCGCACCGAGGCAGAGGTGTCGAAAGTCGCCGCCGAGTTGACCGGCCGGTCCGCCGCGCTCGATGCCTTGCAGGCGCGTCTCCGCGAGAGTGCCGGACGCCGCGAGTCTTCCAAGCAATCGATGGAAGCCCTCCGCGCCGAGATCAGCAAAGCGGAAAGCGAATCGCTGAGGCTGCAGGGCGAGTTGGCCGGCCTCGAAGCCCGCCGCGAAGCCACCCAAGCCCGGATCGAATCGCTCGAGAATGAGGGACGCCAAATTTTCGAATCCCGGTCGTCCGCCCGCCAGCGCCTCGAAGAAACCGCCGGTCAGGTCGCCGCGTCGACCGAAGCGCTGCATGCCGCCGAGGTCGCTCTCGATCGTGCCGAAGCCGAGGTCGAACGCGGCGAACTCGAGCGCCAGCGCGTCGAGCAGGAGATGGCCAACGCGCACCGTAATCTCGCCCAGATCCAATCGCGCCTCGAGGTTCTCGAGCAGCTCAACCTGGAAGGCGAGGGTGCCGCGCCCGGGGCGCAGGCCGTGTTGCGCGGCCTCGACCGCCCGGAGCATTTCCGACCCGCGGTGCGCGGCATGTTGGGCAGCCTCCTGCGGGTCGAGCCGGGATTCCTTCCCGCCATCGAGGCCGCGCTCGGTTCCCGCGGCGACACGATTGTCATCACCGACAAAACCTCGGCCCGGGAAATCCTCGAGTCGCTCTACGAACACAAACTCGGCCGCGCCAGCGTGGTCGCGCCGAACGGCGGTCACTTTCCCGAACAGGGCCCCGCGCCGGAGGGGTCCCTCGGATGGGCCGCGGATCGCGTCCGTTGCGAGGGCGATGACCTCCAGCGCCTCGTCCGCGGTGTGCTGCGCGGCATGGCGCTGGCCGCCAGCCTCGACCATGCGAGCGAGTTGCGCGGACGGCATCCGTCCATCGCGTTCGCCACGCAGCACGGCGAGTTGATCGATGCCGCGGGCATTGTCACCGGCGGACGCGCGGGCGAGGGCGTGACCTCCGCTCTGCAACGCCGCGACGAGATTGTTTCGCTCGGACAAAAGCTGGCTCTCTTCCGGACCGAGCTGACCAAGCACGAGCAGATCCGGCTCGGGGTGGTCGCCGGGCGCGACGGACGAAAGGAAGCCCTCGAATCGGCCCGTCTTGAGGTCCGCGCCAAGCAAAACGAACTGGCCTCCCTCCGTGCGGGCCACGGCTTGCTGGAGAAAGAATTGCAGGAGGCGGAGAGCCGCTCCGGGGGTCTGACACGTGAGCAGGAACGCACCGCGCAGGATCTCGAATCCGCCCGGCAGAAGACGCAGGAATTGTCGGAGCGCATCGCGGGATGCCGTAGTCAGGTCGAAGAAGCCACTGCCAAGTCGGCCGAGGCCATGGAACTGGCGCAGCGCGAGGCCGGCGAGCAGGAAGCCGCGGCCGAGCAGTTCAGTGAGTTGCGCGTGCAGCTCGCCGCCGCCCGGCAACTCGAGCAAAGCCTCCAGGCCCAGCGCGCACCGATGCTGAGCCGTATCGAGGAACTCGAGGAGACGGTCCGCCAGCGCGAGCAGGAAAAATCGGGGGCGGAGGAACGCATCAAGTCCGTCGAGGAACAAACCGAAGCCCTGGGCCGCGAGGCCGCGTCACTGCAAACCGAACTCGACGAAAAACAGTCCGGTCTGGACGCGTTGCAGAAAGAGCGCAGCGGCTTGCAGGCCGAGGTGCAGACCGCCGATGACGGGCTGCGCCAGATGCGCCGCGAGCATGCCGAGACGCAGGACCAGAAGGGCAAACTGGAGGTTCATGCCGCCGAGTTGCGGCTCAAGGCCGAGAATCTGTCCGATGATATCCGGCGCCGCCATCATCTCGAACTGGGCGAGGTGCAGCTCGACTCTTATGCCCTGCATTGCGCGGTGCGGGACCATCGCAAAAGGCGCAAAACGAGGTCAGCCGAAGGCGAAGCCGCGGAGGGTGGGGAGGTCGTTGCGGAAGAGGCCGAGGCTGCGTCTCCCGGGGAGGCCGACGAGGCGGCAGTCGAGGGAATCGAGGCGGACCTCGATTGGGACGAGATCGAGTCCTACGTCAACGAGTTGCGCGACAAGCTCGATGCGATGGGCCCGGTCAATATCGACGCAATCCAGGAATTCGACGAACTGCTCGACCGCCAGAAGTTTCTCGACGAGCAATTTGCCGACCTGACCAACTCGAAAGAGGAATTGCTCGAGGTCATCAAGAAGATCAACGCGACCACGACCACGCTCTTCGCCGAGACCTTCGGGAAAATCCGCGACAATTTCCGTGACACGTTCAAGGAATTGTTCGGCGGGGGCAAAGCCGATCTCGCGCTGATCAACGAGGAAGATCCGCTCGAGAGCGGCATCGGGATCACAGCCAAGCCGCCCGGCAAGCAGCTGCAGAGCGTGTCGCTCTTGTCCGGCGGCGAGCGCACCATGACCGCGGTGGCCCTGCTCTTCGCCATCTACATGGTCAAGCCCAGCCCGTTCTGCATCCTGGACGAAATGGACGCGCCGCTCGACGAGTCGAACATCAACCGGTTCCTCGCCATGCTCGACCGCTTCGTGCAGCAGAGCCAGTTCCTCGTCATCACGCACAACAAGCGCACCATCTCGCGCGCCGACGTGCTCTACGGCGTGACCATGGAGGAGCAGGGCGTGAGCAAACTGGTCGGCGTGAAATTCACCGACTCTGCCGGCCAATTCTCCAAAGCGAAAGCCCCGCCGCGCAACGAATCGGCCGAGGAATTCTCACCGGTCGCGGGCTGATTGGCCTCCGGGGAAACGACGTTCGGCGGGGGTGCTGGCGCTGCTGTCAATGAAGCGACGCCGGTCGTTTGATTGGTGCCGTTTAGCGCTTCGCCCCGTGCGTGGCCTCGGCCATCGGCCGCACGAAGTCGGTGATTTTGCGGACAAAATCCGCGTCCGCACCATGCTCGCCCATGCGGCGGACGATGGCACTGCCGACCACCACGGCGTCCGCCCGCCGGGCCACGGTGGCCGCCTGTTCGGGGGTGGAGATGCCGAATCCTACCGCCACCGGCAGGTCGGTGTGTTTTTTGATTTCGAAAAGCTGCGCTTCGATCGAGTCGGAGACCTGTTGCTGCTCGCCGGTCACGCCTTCGCGCGAAACGTAGTAGATGAATCCCTCGGCCGTCTTGGCGATGCGCGTCATGCGTTCGGGGGGCGTGGTCGGGGCGATCAGGCGGATCGCTTTCAAATCATGGCGTCCGGACAGTTCGCGGTTCGCGTCCAATTCGTCCGGCGGCAGATCGAGGATGAGGATTCCGTCCGCACCCGCCGCCGCGGCCTCCTCGTGGAATTTGTCGAAGCCGTGGATGTAGAGCGGATTGAGGTAGGTATAGAGGATGAGCGGGACGTCGGTCTTTTCCCGGATGCGCCGGATAGTGCCGAGCATCTTGTCGAGGCTGGCCCCGGCATTGAGGGCCCTTTGGGCGCCGAGCTGATTGACCACGCCATCGGCCAGCGGGTCGGAGAAAGGCACGCCCAACTCGACGAAATCGACTCCGGCCTCGGCCAAGGCCGGCACCAAGGCCTCGGTTGCTTCGAGCGTCGGATCCCCCGCGGTGATGTAAGCCATGAATCCGGCTTCCCCGCGGTGGCGCAGCTCGGCGAATTTCTGGTCGATGCGGTTGGCCATTAAAAATTCACGGTATGTTCGCCCTTGGCTGACGGCGAGCTTTCCATGCGCCGGAGGTCGTTGTGGAGGCGCGCCGGGAGGAGGAAAAAAGGCCGGAGTTTTTCTTGTTCGTCGCAACCCTTTTCCTGCCAGGAGCACTTGACAGCCCGTCTGGACCAATATAGGTTGCACCTATTATCCCCTCCGACCCCAAACGCTGTTGGTTTGCCGCCGGCATCCAATTTTCCCTCCCTGTCGGGTGCCGTGCCGCTCTGACAGCTTGGCAGGCCAATGTCTCGCCGGCCAGCGAAGTCGCTTGGCAGCCCGCCCATGGTAACACTGGCAAAGGGCAAGGGTTGTTTCCTTCGGGCGAACGCTTTTTTCAGCCTCGAAGCGCACTGGCCTTTCCTCGAATTTTCTCTCTCTGACTATGTTCCACCTCCTTAGTCTTCCCCAAATCTAAATGCAAAATCTACTAAGATCAGAAAGTGCCCGGACCTCTACTTTGGCCGCCAGTCTTACCTGTGTTTTTCTGGCACTCGATCCTGCGATGAGCAGCCCCGTAGTGACGATGGAACTTGGCACCGAAGTCAAGTGGACCTCCGTCGAGGGCAAAACCTACCGCCCGCAGTGGTCGC
>JBBECM010000096.1:0-13410 GCA_040881855.1 Chthoniobacterales bacterium
TCCGGCGTGATGACCTGCGTCCATTGCTGTGTGGTGGTGGACATTACAAGAAGTGACTGGTGACTAGTGGCGGGTGAAGAGGGAGACGGCGGAAAGCGGTCCGTGCTTGAATACCAGACTTACAAACGTAAAGCTTCACCGGCCCGGCAGCCGCTGAAGCTGCTCAGATGCTGCCGAAGACCGGCGGGATTTCGCGCACCACGGCACGGAGGCTCTGACCCTGAGCGCGCAGGGCCGCATGCAAAGAGATGTCGTCCATACCGGGATCAAGCACCCTCTCGACCAACTCGCGATAGACGGCGAACCGCGCATGATGAGGATGCGAGGGGGAAGTCCAATGACGCAGAAGACGGGCGCGGGTGGAGGGTTTCGCCCAGAGCAGGCGTCCATACTCGAGCCGACCCAGATCCTGGTAGCTGGCGTATTTGCCCAAAGGATTTACTTGAGATTCTCTGCCCATGACGCGTGGATTCTATCACGCGGTTCGCCGCGCTTCAACTTGGGGAAAAGCAAATCGTCAACCGAAGGAACGACCGCTTCAAGATGGCCGTAGACTTTTCGTGAGGCGCGCTCTTCCCAACCGGGGGGCATTTCTCCCAGCACGGCCAAGGGCATGAGGTTGACGTGCCAGCCGTGGCGTTTCTCGAACTCGCTGCCGATCATGGCCTCGTAGCCCAAGAGCGCGACGGCATCGCTCTGCGTGACCGGATCGACATCCATGCTGTTTTCGGGAAGCGGAATATCGAGGCCGCGCTGCGCCGCGTGCCAAAGCAGTCCTCCGGAACCGATCAGGATCAAGGAACCGGGCTCGGCGAGCAACGTCCCCCATTCCTCAAGCCATGCTTCGATCTGCCGGGGGTGTTTAAGCTCGCGTCTGGGCATAAGGGCGGCGCTCTTAAAACTTACAAACCTAAAACCTCGTTGCGGGCCGTCACCAAACCGTCGCGCATCCGTAAGCTTTGAAAGGGCCGTCCGGTGACACCACCCGCAGATCGCGATGCAAAGCGTCGGCGGCAATAACCCGGTCGAAGGGATCTTTGTGCACGGCCGGCAAAGCCGCGGCGCGGTAAAGGACCGGTCGCTGCAGCGGCAGGACGTCGATGCATTGCCGGCCCAGTTGCTCTTCGATCCAGTCGGCCGGCGCCGCGGGCAGGGGCAGCTTGCCGCTGTGATGTTTCAAAGTGATCTCCCAAATCGAGGCGGTGCTGATGGCCCGGTCGTTGGCTTGCTCGTCAAGCACACGCGCCGCGTCGCGGCCCAGTTTTGCGGGATCGCTGCACAGCCAGATGAACGTGCAGGTGTCGAGGAGCAGGGTCACAGTCCCCAATCTTTCAGTTCGTCCTCCGTCAGCGGAGCGAACGCGCCATCGGGGATGGGAAAAGGCAGGGAGGTCGGCTGGCCCACTTTCGGCCGCAAGGGGCGCAAGGAGTTCGACCGAACAATCTTGGCAATCGGTTGCTTGCCTCGGCACACGATCACTTCCTCCCCGGACTCGACCTGCTGCAGGATCCGCGACAAGTGCGTTTTGGCTTGGTGAATGGTCACGGTCATGAAATTATACTAGACTAAACCTTGACTAAGTCAAACTGTGAATTTGTAGCTTACAAGAGGAAGACGGTCAGAACGCACCTTAAAACTCACAAACTTACACCCTTGAAACTTCCCACGCTGCCGCCCTTGGTCGTGGCGGGGATTGCCGCGAGACCGGTGCCGATTTCTGGATGTGGGTCCGACATCTGTCCTTGTCCGCGGCTCCCCTGCCGGTGGGGAGGCGGAAATTTTCGGTCGCTCAGAGCTTCATGAACCGGATGAGCCAGGGCAGGAGTTTGCGTCCTTTGTCCAACCAGTGCTTGAGCCGCTCGATGCGCTCCCGCGTGGCCTTTCGCTCTTTGGCCGGCAATTCGGCCAAGGCCCGCTCCATGCGCTTGATGCGCTCGGCCGCTGTGTCCATGCGCGGCTGGAGCTCGTCCTTGATGAAGACCGTGGCAAAGCGGCTGAGTTCCAAGTCCGCCACATAATGATCGCGCCGCTCGCCGCGCTCGTAGACCACGCGCACCGCACCGAAGGAGCGCAGGAGCTTCAGACCCTGGCTGGCCGCCCCCAGACTGATGCCGAGGCGCTCCATGATGTCGTCCATCGCCATGGGCCGCGGCGCGACAAAAAGGAGCCCGTAGATCTCGCCGACCGACTTGGGCAAACCGATCAGGCGCAGGAAATTGATGAACATCTCGATGGCTTCCACCTCCAGCTCCTGCAGGGCGGAAGCCGCCTCGCGCTCCGCAGCCATGAGAGGTGGAACGGCCATACGCGGTCATCCCAGCACCCGGCTTCAGATGTTTCAAGAAAAAATGAAGCAAATGATGCTGGGGCTCGGGGGAGGCCTGCATTGACACCCCCGCGGCTTTTCCGGACTTTTCTGATTTCGCCCTGCCGATGAATCCCGCCCTTTCTGTTGTCATTCCTTTCTACAACGAGGCGGGGTGCGCGGGTGAGGTGCTGGCCGAGGTCCGCCGCGCGCAGCCGGAGGCGGAGGTGGTAGCGGTCGATGACGGCAGCACGGACGGCACGGACGCCATTCTCCGCGCCGCGCCGGGGGTGCGCGTGGTCATGCTCGGCAAAAATTGCGGGCAAAGTGCCGCGCTTTACGCGGGGTTGCGCGCGGCCACCGGCGGGATTGTGGCCATGATGGACGGCGACGGGCAGAATGATCCGGCGGACATCGGCAAGTTGGTCGCGGCTTTGGCCGACGCGGACGTGGCTTACGGGGTGCGCACCCGGCGACGGGACCCGGTGGCGCGCGTCATGGCCGGCCGGCTGGCCAATGCCATCCGCCGCGCGGCGCTCGGCGATGACGCGACCGATACGGGTTGCACTTTGAAAGTCATCCGTCGCGAACACGTCGGTCTTCTCGTGCCCTTCAACGGCCTGCACCGCTATCTGCCCGCGTTCTTCGCGCGCTCCGGTCTGCGCGCCGTGGAAATCCCGGTCAATCACCGTCCGCGCCGCGCCGGCGTTTCGAAATACACCCTCGGCGGACGCGCCCTGCGCGGGATCCGGGATCTCGTCGGCGTCCGCTGGTTACTCTCCCGCCGCATCGCGTGGCCACCCGAGCAAGTCCCATGAACATCTTCCTCTCCCTCTACGAAAACCTGCACGCCTTTTGCGCCATCCCGCTCGGACAATTTCTCGGCATCAGCTTGAACGTCGGAAAATTGGTCGGTTACAGCGGCGTCTTGCTCTTTTCCGGACGCTGGTTCGTGCAGGTCGCCGCTTCGCACGTTTCGAGCAAACCGGTCTTCCCGCGGGCCTTCTGGTATATGAGCCTGGCCGGCAGCCTGCTCGTCCTCTTCTATTTCGTCTTCGGCAAGAACGACTCGGTCGGCATCATGGCCAACCTCTTTCCGTTCCTCGTCGCCGCCTACAACCTCTTCCTCGACCACAACCACCGGAAGAGCCGCGGATGACCATTCCGCCGCCCGCCCTGCACCCCTGGCCTTGGCGCACGGCCTTGGTTGTCCTGCTCGCCGGCCTTGTCTGGTTCGGCCGCAATCTCGAGTTCAATGTCCATGTCCACCCGGACGAACCGGGCAAAGTCCGCCAGATCCTCGAGGGCCGCTACAACTTCCACCATCCCCTGCTCATGCTCGACTCGGTGCGGGCCGTGGCTGCGGTGACCGGGGCGGATGACTATGACAATATCATGTTCACCGGGCGCCGGGTGGCCGTCTTTTATGCGGCGCTGGGCGCGGCTTTGCTTGTCCTCGTCACCGGGCGCCTTTACGGCACATGGCCCGCGGCGGCCGCGGGAATTTTCCTCCTCACCTCCCCGCAATTTTTCGAGCTGGCCCACTATTTCAAGGAAGACCCGGGCCTGGTCTGCGGGCTCGCGCTGGGCCTGCTCGCCGCCCTGCTTTACGGCGAGCGTCCCGGCCTGCGGCGCGCGGCGGTCCTCGGACTCGCTGCCGCGGTGGCGGCCTCGGCCAAATACGCCGGCCTGATCTTCCTGCCCTTCGCCGTCTATGCCGTGCTCGCGGCACGCCGGCCGCGCGATCTGGCCATGCTGCTCGGGGCCTTCGCCGGCGGCTACCTTCTGGTCAATTGGCCGGCCTTCCTCTCGGCCGAGGCCTGGACGCGGAGTGTGGTCGACGAAGTGGACCGGCTCGCGGCTTCGGGCGCGGCCAAGAAGCGGGACATTCCGCATCCCGCTTATCTCGAATTTTACTGGCGCACTTCGCCGGTGCTCGTGCTCCTCCTCGGGTTGCACCTTTTTCATCTCGCCCGGCGCCGCTTCCGCCTGCGCCCCGTCGAATGGATCATGCTGCTCCTGCCGGCCTTGTCTCTTGCCGTCATCTCCGCCACGCCCACCGTGACGCAACGCTACTTCCTGCCGGTCGGCACCATCTTTGCCTGTCTCAGCGCCGCGGGATTGCTCGTCCTCCTGCCGCTGCGGCACGGACGCTGGTGGGCGGCGCTCGCCATGCTCGTGGCATCCGCCTGGCAGTGGCCCGCGTTGCTGGACAGCGCGCGGGGCTTCGCCGCCGATCACCAGAGCGAGGTGATCCGGTATCTGGGCACGGACTTGCCCGCGGCCGCTTTCGTCCTGGTCGATGATCATCGCGAACTGGCGGGCGCACCGGACGCCAATCCGCGCCTCGAGCGTCGCTGGATCAAACCCGGCGAAAGCCCCGCCTCACTCCGTGCCGGTGGTCTGACGCATGTCTTGGTCACGCAGCGCCGGCATGCCGAAGTGATGAAAGACGACCAACGCGCCGCCGGACTGAATGACGCCCAGACGGATGCTGTCCGCCAATTCTACCGCCAGCTCTTCACCGAAGGCATGCTGGTGCGCGAGTGGCAGCGCGGGCCGAACGGCTACCTGCAGGCCAGTTTCCGCCTCTACGAACTGCCGACCGGACCCTGAAATCGGTCACGGCCGCACGCTTTGCCATTGCCTCCGGCACCCGCTTTTGTTGCCGTGTCGGACCTCATGCGTATCCGTGCTTTCTCAGGATTGATCCCGCCGGCCGATCTGGCCGCAGAACTCGCTTCGCCGCCTTATGACGTGCTCGACACCGCGGAGGCGCGGGAAATCATCGCGGCCCAACCGCACAGCTTCCTGCGCGTGGTCCGCGCGGAAGCGACTATGCCGGATGGCGCCAACCCTTACGGTCCCGAGGTCTACGAACAGGCGCGGCGCAATTTCGCGCAACTGCAGAAGGACGGCGAACTGGTCCGCGAGTCCGCGCCGCAGATCTACCTCTACCGCCAGATCATGAACGGCCACGCGCAGACCGGCATCACCGCGGTGTGCCATGCGGACGATTACGCGGCGGGACTGATCAAGAAACACGAGAAGACGCGGCCGGAAAAAGAAGACGATCGCGTGCGGCTCAACACCGCGCTCTCGGCGCACATCGAACCGGTCTTTCTCGCCTTCGAATCGACGGCGGAGATCGATGTGCTGATGAAAGCCGCGGCGGAGACCGCGCCGCTTTTCGATTTCACCGCGCCGGACGGCGTGCAACACACGCTCTGGCGCATGCCGGACGCGGCGGCGGTCACCGCGGCATTTGCTCCGGTGCCGCATTCCTACATCGCCGACGGACACCACCGCTCGGCCGGGGCGGCGCGGGTCGGACTGGCCAGACGGGCAGCGAATCCGGACCACACCGGCGAGGAGGATTACAATTGGTTCCCCGCCGTGATCTTCCCGCAGGACCAGCTGCAAATCCTGCCCTACAACCGGCTGGTCACGGACTTGAACGGTCTCCATCCGGAAGAATTCCTCGTGCGGGTCGGACACACCTGCCGCTTGGCGCCGTCCGCCCCGCCCGTGCCGGCCAAGCCCGGACAGGTCTCGATGTATCTCGGCGGGCATTGGCTCGGTTTGGAATTCGATGTCCCCGCGGACGCCGACCCGGTCTCGCGCCTCGATGTCAGTCTCCTCCAGGACAACATCCTCGCGCCCATCCTCGGGGTCGATGACCCGCGCACGAGCAAACGCATCGATTTCGTCGGGGGCATCCGCGGCACGGATTATCTGCGCGCCCAAGTCGATGCGAAACGCGCCGCGGTCGCCTTCTCGATGCACTCCGTGACCATGCGGCAGTTGATGGATATCGCCGAGGCCGGACAAATCATGCCGCCGAAGAGCACGTGGTTCGAACCGAAGTTGCGCTCGGGACTGTTCATCCACACCTTTTGAAGATTCCGAACGACGGTCGGCGAGGACGCCGACGCTACAGGTAATGTCGCGGCGCCGTCCCCGGCGCCGGAAACGACGAAAAGACTCAACATTTCCCGAAACCACCCGCTGCCCGCAGGGGAATTTGACAGATTTTCGATCTGGGGCATAGCTTGTCAGCATGACCTTGCAACAAGTCCGCAACGCAATGGACAGCGGGCAGCCCTTCACCATCTTGATGGCCGATGGCAAGTCCTACCGCGTACCCCACCGTGACTACATCATGCTCATCCCGAAAGGAGCTGCCGTCGTGGTGCATGACGAACATGCGGCGACCGTGCTACCGCTGCTGACCATGACCGGGATTTCCCACGAGGCAGAACCCACCGCGCGCGTTGCCGAGGGCAACAGCTAAGGCAGCCGCCCGTAAGCCACCAACTTGCCCTTCTTTTTGAAGAGCCCGAGAAACCCGCCGTGTCCTCCGTATGACACCTTGGGTTGCAATTTGTAGATGCCGACGCCACGCGAGTTCTGCGCGCCGGCCATGAGAAGGTTTCCTTCACCGTCCGGACCGAGATACACCATGACGTGCGTGACCGGCGGTTTGCGCTGCGGCTTGTAGGTGTGCTCCCAAAAGAGCAGGTCGCCGGGCCGCAGGCGCTTGGCCCACCAGGATTTTTCCGGCACGCCGCCGAACAACCCGCCGGCACGTTTCAGGCGGCCGTTTTGCCGGATGTAGTTGTATTGGTCCGACGCGGTGCGCGGCAGCTCGACGCCGCGGGTGCGGCGCACGAGGTAGCGCGCGGTGTTCGAGCAGTCCATGCGCCACGCGGTGCTTTCGCCCGGCGCGTGGAAAGATCCGCCGTAACCGAGTCCGAGGGCGGCAAGACTGGAGGCCTCCTCGCGGAGCACGGGGTCGGCGCGAAGCACCGCGATCGCGAGAAAAAGAAAAACAACCAGACAGGCCGGGCGCACGGGGCAACTTACGACCGGAAGCGCATGATTGTCCACGTCCGCACAAATGCCCTTCGCGCCCGCACGGATGTTGTGCTAAAGATCCCGCGGGGCATGAATTTCCGACGCGATACCTGCCGCGCCGCCGCGGCGGCCTTGGCACTGCTGGCTGTGTCCGGATGCGAAACCGTGCCGCTCGAGCCCTCGCCGGATTTCCTGCCGGACATGGTCGTGGCCACCGACTACGCGCAGTTTTTCAAACTGGGACCGCAGCAAGCCGGCGGTGCGGATTTGAGCCTGCGGGCCGGCGAGCTTGCCATGCTGCAACGCAAGGAATTCGGCTACAGCCGCGTGCAGTTGGAGAACGGGCTGGTCGGCTACATGGCCAACGAGGACGTCACCCCGGCTCCGCCCCCGGAGAAGGTGAAGCCGGGCAAACGCAAATCGGGGAGCCGTTCCGGGTCGTCCTCCGGTTCCCGCAGCCGCCCGTCACCGGCCCAGGAAGACTTCGACGACCTGCCGCTCGGCGACCTGAATCTCGACATCCTCCCGGAAGACGTGCCGCTCGAACCCTTGCCCGACCTCTTGCCGGAACCCCCGCCCTCGGCGCCCGCCGCCGCACCCGCGCCGGCACCCGAACCGACTCCGATCCGCGAGGGCATCCCGGAAACTGCACCCGACGCCGCGCCCGTTTCGACCTCGACCTAGCCGCGAGCTACTGCAGCGCCTTTTTGACGAAGGCCTCTTCTTCCTCGACCAACCGCGCCCACTTTTCGCGGTATTCGGGATCATAGCGCTGGTCCATCAATTCAGCCAAAGCCGTGCGCCGCGCAACGAGCTGGGCCAGGACCGGGCGCAGTTCGTCATAGGATTCGCGGAGGACGCGCAAGGCCGAGGGCTCGCGGTCCCACAAACCGCCGAAAGAACCGTCGAATTCCGAGGCCGAATACGGCTCATCGCGTTCGCCCGGATGATAAATGTCCTCCGGCGGCGTGCGCTCCCCGAGCAAACGCGGCGCGATGTAAATGTTGGCCAGCATGCCCTCGCAGTATTTGCGCCGCGCACCCTGGTCGTCACCCTCGAGGCAAAGGGCCAACCCCCACGCGAAGGCGAGCCACGCATTGGGCATGTCGCCGGGATAACGCGATTCGTAATGGCGGAAAAACAAAGACGCCTCCTCGTGCTCTCCGGCCAGCAGGAGAAAGAGAGGAATGTGAAAACGCGCCCCGAGATGATCCGCCGGATCCGTCTCGAGCAAATTCTGCCCGAGATCCGCGGCTTCCCCCGGACGTCCCAGATGCCACTGGCAAAGCATCTGGCCGAAGATGGCGCGCAGGAGCGGACGCGTGGTGCGGTCCGTCCACCACTGCACCCCGCGCTTGCGCAGGAGCGCCCCGTCGATCTCCGCGACGCGCGCGGCCAATTCGAGGCTGTGTTCGTATTGGCCGACATGGAAATCCGTCTCGGCCAGGTCGGCCCATGCCTCGGTGCAGGACGGATCGATCTCGACCGCTTTTTCCAGCGTGGCCCGGCGCCGTTGCGGCGAGCGCAGACGGGTCACATTGCGGACCAACCCGGCGGCCACGGCTGAATTCGGCGGCATGGGGACGCGGCCGGACGAAGAATAGTCCTGCACGGCCAATTCCGATTGCATCTTGGTCTCGTGCGGGGGCGGAGGAACCATCTTCACCTTCGTTTTCCAATCATGGCCGAAATATTTCCATTCCTCCGGGGCCCATTCCGGCGCTTTCCAGACTTGCAGGACATCGGGCGCGCCGAGTTCGTCGAAAAGCCGCGCCACCCAATCCTCCGCACGGATCTGGTCGAGTTCGGGACAAACCTCCGGCGGGGCCAGCGGTTCGAAAGACGGACCGACCAGGAGCAGGATGACCGGCAGGAAAAAATCGTCCTCGATGGCCAGGGGCTCGGGCACGTTGACCCAGCACAGCGACCAGACGGACGGCTCGTTGCGCAGCGGTTGGATCATGCCGCCGCGCGCTCCCGCGCGGGCTCGCCCCACGCGACCGGCACACGTTGCTTGCGTCCCAGCCGGTCCTGGTAAAAGACCTCGCCGTGTGCCATGCCGTGCTCGTGGACGAACCGCGTCACTTTCACGTCGAAGCAGCAGTAGCGCGCCACGTCGAGCTTGCGGCCCTGACGCCACCACTTGATCGCATCGAGTCCGTCGGCCGTCTTGCCGCAACCGATCGTCGCCTGGGCCACGGCATCGAGCCCGATGCGGTGCCCGATGCGCTTTTCCAGATCCACCATGAGATCGAGCGTCGGCACGCTGTGGGCCAGATCCATCACGGTGTAACCCATGAGGACCTCGTAGTCGAAATTGATCAGATTGAAGCCGACCACGAGGTCGGCGCGCTGCAAATGCGCCACCAATTCATGCACCCGCTCCTCGCCGTAAACCGCATACCGCCCGGTGCCCGTGCTGTAAGTCGCCCCCACCGTCATCCCCATGGCCGCCTTTTTGTCCCACCCTCCCGCATCATTGGCCGTCCGCTGCGTTTCCAGATCGAAGTAAACAATATCCATGCCGGTAGCAGTCCTTTCTATCCCCGACGACGCCCCGCGGCAATCGCCGCTTGAAATGCACCGCCCGCGCCCCGGGGCCCATCTCCGCCTTTCCATCTTGAGATGCGACGCCTCCTCGGCTTTATTGATGCCCCTGAGACGCGCCCGTAGCTCAACCGGATAGAGCGTCGGCCTCCGAAGCCGAAGGTTGTGGGTTCGACTCCCGCCGGGCGCACTTCTCCCCCTTCCCCGGCGCGGACACTGGAAATTTTCCGACCCCTCGGACAGCGGATGTCCCACCCCCTCTGCTGAGATGAGGGCGTGCAAAATAAAAACCCCAATCCGAACCACAACATCTGGAACAACAACGGGACCTACTGGTGCCACTACACAGTGCACAACGACGACTACACCAAACAAAGGGTGCGCGTTTCGCTGGGAACGAACGACGTGCAGATCGCCCGCGCCCTGCGCGACTTCCTCATGGATGCGACCCCGAAGATCGCCACCAACATCCCCCGCATGCGCGGTCAGGCCATGCCCGATGCCTCGCCCGATGTCTGCCAGAGCCGGGCGGTCGCCAGACCGCATGGATACAGGGCTGCCGCTATGACGCATTAGAAGTTTGAACGGATTGCCCTTTTGGTGTATCAATATACCCAGCATCAAGAATGTCCGGCCGTAAAAGGCAGGGCTGCCAACCGAGGAGGAGAACCCACGGTGGCTTGGTGCGGGAGAGCGAGTCTCTCCCGTGCCAATGCGCTGGTCGATCGGATCGACCGGAAAGCAAATCTCCCTTGGTGCGTTTTGAAGGAAACGCACAAATGAGTAAAAGGACATCCGCCGCGCTCGCGGCATTACCTGACGGCTGCGCTCTCTCCCTGCGCACGCATCCCCGCAACCCCAACCACCACCTCTGGTGGAACAACGGCACCTGGTGGCTTCACGCCACCGTGCACCGTCCCGACTACACCAAGCAGCGCCTGCGCGTGCCGCTTGAGACCAAGAACGTCGGCCTCGCACGTCTACGTCGCGACGCCGTGCTCGGCGCATGGAGCCACGGAGCATGGAGCTCGGAGCGTGGGGCAAGGAGCCAAGCACTCCGGAAGGAGGCCGCGTGAGCGCGTCAACTCACACCGTCAGCGGCGTAAGCCAGGCAGACGCGGATGTCTTCTTCGGTGAGATAAGGAAAGTCACGGAGGATGTCCTCATGCGACATGCCCGAACCGAGATACTCGAGCACATCATGCACGGTGATGCGCAAACCGCGGATGCACGGTTTGCCCGAGCGCTTGCCCGGTTCGATTGTGATGATCTCGGAGTAATCCATCAGCCTTGGGGGATTCTCACCTCTCCACGGCTGCCCCGCAAACCGGATTCCGCCGTCTCTGTCGGGCTCTCAGCTCCATGCTCATGGCTCCACGCTCAACGGAAGGAGGCGGCGTGAAGCGTTATCCCGGCATCGACTACGACTATCGTCCGGTTTCCTACTGGAACGACGAGACTCTCGCCCAGGCGATCCTCAAAAACGTCAAAGGCGAGCTTCGCCGCGAGAAGATCCGCCAGGCGCTCGCGGGAGGATCGATCGAAGATATCCCGGAGGAAATCCTCGGAGATGCCCTTGCCGATAATGTCCGCACCGCCACGGGACGGGTCCACCCGTGGTTCTTGGGCGGGGAGTTCCTGCCCGACTGTGCGTCGGGGGAAGTCGAGATCGCCCGCATCTCGCTGGAGTCGACCACCCACGACATCATCAGCCTCCGCGCCCAGCGCAAGGAGGACGGGGCGAGCGGCTACAGCATCGTCGACGAATACGAGGCGACGTTCAGCTTCCACCTCTCGCGCCAATCATCCCAGCTTCCCCTCACTCTTGGGGAACTGGCGGATCTGCTCGACACCAGCAAGCAGAAAGGCGCTTCGGGCAACCTCATCGTCGGCTTCAACAACCACAACGCCGAATACATCGGCCGCAGCACCCTGCGCCACTTCACGCGTATCGGCTCCGAGTTTTACCCCCAGCTCTCGCAGCATTGCGAAGAGGTCTTGGAGGAATGGCACAAGGAAGAAGAGGAACCCGAGGAGGAACTCCTGTGAGCAAGATCACCCGCCGAAGTTTTCTCATCACCAGCGCCTCCGCCATCGGGTCGTGCTTTGTGCCGGGCTGGTTGCTCCGCCGTGCCGCCGACTACGCAAAGACAGACGGCGGCATTTACCTCGAAGCCCCCGAATCGGCCCGCAACACGCTCTACGCCATCGAGCAGAGCCGCGACTGCTTCCAGTTCGCACTTAATGGTCGCACCGACACGTTGCCGGAGCCGTTTACGTGGCGCGAATACTTCCAAGACCATGTCTACATCGATCCCGACGACCATCTTGACGTCCGCAAATGGCTGCGCGAAGAGGGTGCGTTCTACTTCGACCGGGAGAACCTGCGCTACGCTTACCGCCATCTGCATTTCTTAGACGACCAGATCGATGACCGCATCTGGGAGAATTACCTGGAGGGTCCTTACGCCGTCTATGGATCCCCGGAGGCGCAGGCTCTGCACTACCTGGCGAAGCTCCCGCTGTCCAACGGCACAGGCACCGGCGACCCGCTCGGGGACCTGAAGTTCTACTACGGCACCATGCCCGGGGCGGATTGGCACTTCGTCAACGCCGAAGGCCCCGAAGTCCTCACCGCCTTGCAACACCGCCTGCGCGAGCTGGGCGAATCCACGAAGATCGTGGTGGTCAAATGAAAGACCTCATCCAGGAAGAAGAAGACGAAGCCCACAAGAGATGGCTGAGCAAGGTCTGGAAAGTCTTCAGCAGGGAAGTTGAATCCCGTGCCTGCAACAAAACCCAGGGGATCATCCTCGATGGATTGATGGCCCAGGCTGTGGAACACAGCGGCGGGACGGACAATGTCACCATCGATCAGCTCATCGGCATCAAAGAAATGCTGGAAAACGAATTTACCCTGGCTGCAGCGCTTTCTGACGACGAGCCGGCCGAATAAACCAGCGAGGTCAGCGCCGCTTGATCAGGCGCTCATACTCGGTGTGCGAGCCAATCCAGAACCAAAGTGCTGTATCACCATCGACCACGGCGAGCGTTGGCCCACAATTTGTATTGCTTGGCGGCCAGCCTCTGAATCGGCCCCGGCAGTTGCCTGAAATGTTTCCAGAACTTCTGGGTCGCCTTACTCTTCATCGGCCGGCATGGGAAGGCTCTGGCCGGCGCGATGCTCGGCGATTGCTTCCGCGGCCAAGTCGTCGAGTTTACCCGCGACAATGTCCTGCTCGATCTGACGATCCCACGCGTCGGAAAAGCGCTCGGAGATCCAGTCCGTCAGTTGAAAAAGCTGCTCGTCCGGCAACTTTTCAATGGCGTTTTCGATTTCCTGAACGGTGCTCATGGGTGGAGAATAGCGCGCGGAGTTTGGTATCGCAAACGCGGAGTAGGAAGCAAGGTAACACGTGGACAATTTGCCAAACGTCCATGTGCCAGTTCGAGAGTGTGGTGCAGGAATGCAAAGGGAAAAGCCAGACCCCCTATTGCGTGGTGAGGGTGTGGTGGAGGCGGGTGAGGCAGGTTTGGGGGATTCTTGGAGGGAAGCGAAAGAAGGCGGAAACCTGAGTTTGAACCTTGAGCGAAAGGGTGTGCAGCTATGGGGCAACAAGTTTTGGCGGGGGTAGCACTTCGGGCGAGGTCGGGCTTTCGGGGCTTGGGACGATGGCTTCCTCAGTCGATCAAAGTCGTCC
>JBBECM010000097.1:0-2095 GCA_040881855.1 Chthoniobacterales bacterium
GCCGAGCGCGCCCCCACGCAATACGAATACCCGCAAGCCAGCGCCTGCTTCATCCAGTCCGTCGATGACAACATGGAAAGCATCCTCGACCTGGCCAAAAGCGAAGCCATGCTTTTCAAATACGGCAGCGGCACCGGCAGCGACCTCTCCACCCTCCGCTCCACCCGCGAAAAACTGAGCGGCGGCGGCAAACCGAGCGGCCCGCTCTCCTTCCTCAAAGTCTACGACCAAGTGGCCAGCGTGGTGAAAAGCGGCGGCAAAACCCGCCGCGCCGCCAAGATGAACACCCTCAAAGATTGGCACCCCGACATCGAGGAATTCATCGAAGCCAAAATGCGCGAGGAGAAGAAAGCCTGGGCCCTCATCGAGCAGGGTTACGACGGCTCCTTCAACGGCGAAGCCTACGGCTCGGTCATGTATCAGAACGAAAACCTGACCGTCCGCGTCTCCGACGAATTCATGGAAGCTGCCCTCGCCGGCCGCGAATGGACCACCATCCGCGTGACCGACGGCAAGGCCTGCGAGAAGAAAGACGCCCGCACCATGCTGCGCAAAATCGCCGAAGGAACCCACGTCTGCGGCGACCCGGGCATGCAGTTCGAGAGCACCATCCAAAAGTGGCACACCTGCAAAGGCACCGCGCGCCAGAACTCGACCAACCCGTGCTCCGAGTATCTCTTCCTCGACAACACGGCCTGCAACCTCGCTTCGCTCAACCTGATGAAGTTCAAAAGCGAGGACGGCACGTTCGACGTGGAGAAATTCAAAGCTGCCGTGCGCATCTTCATCACCGCGCAGGAAATCGTGGTCGATAACGCGAGCTACCCGACCAAACACATCGCGGAAAACAGCCACATCTTCCGCACCCTCGGCCTCGGCTACGCCAATCTCGGCGCGCTCATCATGAGCTACGGCCACGGCTATGACAGCCCCGAAGGCCGCGCCCTGGCCGGCTCGATCACCTCGATCATGACCGGCCACGCCTACGAACAAAGCGCCCGCATCGCCGGCATCACCGGACCGTTCCCCGGTTACCATGACTCCAGTGCCAGCGGCGTGGAGAAACCCGTCGCGCCGGACAACGTCGAACCCATGCTCGATGTCATGCAACTCCACCGCGACGCGGTGGAAAAAATCGAGAAAGCCGACGAATTCGAATTCCTCCGCAACGAAGCCCGTCAAGTCTGGAACGAAGCCCTCCACCTCGGCAAAAAACAAGGCTACCGCAACGCCCAGGTCACCGTCCTCGCGCCCACCGGCACCATCGGGTTCCTCATGGACTGCGACACGACCGGCATCGAGCCCGACATCGCCCTGGTCAAATACAAGCTCCTCGCCGGCGGCGGCATGCTCAAAATCGTCAATCAAACCGTCCGCCCCGCCCTGCAAAAGCTCGGCTACAGCAGCACGGACATCGAGTCCATCATTGCCCACATCGACAAATACGACACCATCGAGAACGTCGAGGAGGACGGGCAGACGATCAAAAGTGGGGTCCGTCCCGAACACGTCCGGGTCTTCGACTGCGCCTTCAAACCGATGCGCGGACAACGCAGCCTCGGCTACCAAGCGCACATCCGCATGATGGCCGCCGCCCAGCCGTTCCTTTCCGGCGCCATCTCCAAAACAGTCAACCTGCCCGAGCAAGCCACCGTCGAGGACATCATCGATACCTACGTGGAAGGCTGGAAACTCGGCCTCAAAGCCATCGCCATCTACCGCGACGGCTCCAAGCACTCTGCCCCGGTCGTCACCGACAAAAAGAAACACGGCACCGGCAGTTCGGCCGAACTCGAAGCCGAACTCTCGACCAAGAACGAACTCGAAGAGCGCATCATCGAGCTCGAAAACGACCTCGATTCCCTGCGCGCCAAGCTCGACCAACCCTCGCGCAACCGCTTGCCGGACACCCGCGTCGCGCTCAACCACAAGTTCGATATCGCCGGACACGAAGGCTACATCACCGTCGGTCTCTTCGAGAACGGACAACCCGGCGAGTTGTTCATCCAGATGGCCAAAGAAGGCAGCACCATCGGCGGTCTCATGGACACCGTGGCCACCCTCACCTCGATCTCGCTGCAATACGGCGTGCCCC
>JBBECM010000098.1:0-2049 GCA_040881855.1 Chthoniobacterales bacterium
GCCAACAACCGCGCCGCCACCTGCGCGGCCAAAGGCTGCGGAGCATCGAGGAACACGGGCGGATTCAAGGCGAAGAGGATAGCGGGAAAATACCGTTTAAACGAGCCGGAATTGTGTCATAAGCGGACAAATTCATCTTCCCAGCCGGGAGCGGCTGGTTCCACACCGCCGGCCACGGCGTGGGCCGTTCCGGGTTGTTCAGGGCGAGAGGGTGACCCGGAGCCGGAGAAATCTCCTCGGCCCTGCCGCCGGTGACAGTTCGCGGAGCACGGATTGTTCGATTCCCGGTTGGGTCGGCACCACGAAGTCCACGGCGGTCTCGACCGGAGCCATAGCCGCGGAACCGGGTTGGTCTCCTGCGAGGAGGACATAATTGAGATCGAGCGCATGGGCTGGACGGTGATAACGCACACCGGCGTGGGTCTGCCCGGCAGAGATAACCGGGTGGTAATACATGCCATCCTGGTCGACGACGCGCGGGTTCCGACCGAGTGCGTATTCCATCCAGTTCGGCCTTCCGTCCTGGTCGGGATCGGCCGCCGGATCGGAGATGGCGGGATCATCCCTCTCGGCAGAAGTGAAATGAAAATTGTCCCAGCCCCGGTAGGACTGGGCCAGAATGCTGTCGGCGGTGCCGGGGCTGCCCATCGCATCCAGGCTGATGCCCCATGACGTGGAGGAGGAAAAACGGTCCGGCGGGGTCTGCAGGTCACGCAGCACAAGGGATCGTCCGCTGCCGTCGGTCGCCGGATACCAACCGTCCTTGTATTCGAAATCGAGCACGACCTCGCCGGAAGGGTCGGTGATCTCGAGACGCTCGCCCGCGTTGTCGAGTTGTCCCTCGTAAGGACCGAGGACGGTGGTGGTAACCGAAGGATAGCGCAGAGCGAAGGCGGCGAGGTTTTTGGCAAGAATGAGGCGGGCTCCGGGTGCGAGGGTTTGCTGCGGGAAGGTGTAGGTCAGTCCGGCGGTGAAAACCGATCCGGTCAAATCCAGCTCCTCCCCGCCCGTGTTGACGAGCTCGAGATACTCGAAATCGTTGTCGGTCACGCCCGGCAGGGCGAAGGTGTCCGCCGCGCGGGGATCGGCGGGATGGTATTGGATTTCCGAGACGCGCAGGAATCGTTGGGCCGGCGTGGGCGCGGCTTCGTAGGTGAACGAGTGGACGAGCAGGTCGCGGTGGTCTCGCAGTTCGACGGTCTCTCCGCGGGCCGAGAGCTGCCCCGAGTATCCGCCTTGCACGAAGCGTCTTTGGCCGCCCCTCGGACCAGTGGGGCGCGCCCGGAAAGCGCGGGCATCTTTGGCCACGTGGAGCGCGCCGCGGTAATCGACCGCCGCGGTGCCGGCCCCGGTCGGAATCACCGTGCCGCCCGCAAAAACATGATCGACGGCTCCGGCCAGTCTCCAGCCCGAGATGTCCACCGCCTGGTTGCCGGGATTGCGGAGGACGATGAACTCGTGCGACTGGTTCATGGCGGCGTTGACGCGTTGCGGGTTGGCTTCCACGGAGTCGATGAGAACGAGCCCTGGCAGGCTGACCTGCGGGTGGTCGGGGATGGGGGTCGAATTGCCGGCGTTCGGGGTCAGGCGGGGCCGGAAAAAGAGCGGACGGCCGGGGCCGGTATTGAAGAGGAAGTTCCGCCGCGGGACGAGGTAGCTGCTGATGACGCGTTCGACTTCTTCGCGCGGGCGATTCGGGATGAAGTTCGGGTCGAAGCCCCACTTGGCGGCGTCGAGGTCGCCGTCGGTCCAGTTCGAAACGGCCGGAGCCGGGTCGATGGCGGCCGCGATCTCACGGAGCCTTGTCTCGATGAAACCCCCGGTCGTGCCCGGAGGTTGCAGAATTTCGTCCATGAGCGTGCGCAGCCGGCGGGTGAACATTTCCCGCATTTCCGCAGACTCGTAGACCAGGCTGTAGAGCGCATGGTCCTGCGACTGTGTTTCGGTGAGCCCGTTGGTCGGGACGAGTGCGTCGTCGAAATACCCTTTGCCCCATGTCCAGTTGTGGCCGTGCGAGAGGTCCACATCCCAGATCACCGGCTGCCATTC
>JBBECM010000099.1:0-12806 GCA_040881855.1 Chthoniobacterales bacterium
TGATTTCCTCGTCGGCGATGATGCGGCCTTCCTTCGTGTCGACGAGGAAGATGCGGCCGGGTTGCAGGCGGCCTTTGTGCGCGACGCGCTCGGGCTCGATGTCGAGGACACCTACTTCGGAGGCCATGACGACGAGGTCGTCTTTGGTTACGTAGTAGCGGCAGGGACGCAGGCCATTGCGGTCGAGAACCGCGCCGATCTGCGCGCCATCGGTGAAAGCAACGGCGGCGGGACCATCCCATGGCTCCATGAGCGAGGCGTGGTATTGGTAGAAATCACGGAGTTCCTTCGGCATCGAGGTGTGGTTGGCCCATGGCTCGGGGATCATCATGACCGCGGCTTGCGCCAGGGAACGGCCGGAGAGGACGAGGAATTCGAAACAGTTGTCGAACATGGCCGAATCGCTGCCGTCCTGGTGGACGACCGGCTTGAGTTGCTCCATGTCCTCGCCGAAGAGCGGCGACGCGAATTTCGACTCGCGGGCGTGCATCCAATTGACGTTGCCGCGCAGGGTGTTGATCTCACCATTGTGCGCGACGTAGCGGTAAGGATGCGCACGGTCCCAGCTGGGGAAGGTGTTCGTGCTGAAACGCGAGTGGACCAAGGCGAGCGCGCTTTCCATGCGCGGGTCGGACAGGTCGGGATAAAATTCCTGCACCTGCGCGGTGGTCAGCATGCCTTTGTAGACGATGGTGCGGGACGAGAAGCTCGGGATGTAAAAGAAGCTGCCGCCGGGTGCGCCGGCGTAGCGGACTTCATTGAAGAGGCGGTGACGGATGACGTAGAGCTTCCGCTCGAAGGCGAGCTCGTCTTTGATTGATGGATTGCGTCCGACAAAAGCCATGCGGACCTCCGGTTCCTCCGACTTGGCCGTTTCGCCGAGGGTCGAGTTGTCGGTCGGCACGGTGCGCCATCCGAGGAACTTTTGGCCCTCGGCCCGGACGACCTGCTCGAAGCGCTCCTCGATTTTCTGGCGGAGCTGTTTGTCAGGCGGCAGGAAAACCATAGCCACGCCGTAATAGCCGGCAGGGGGCAGATCGATGTGTTCCTCCTTGGTTACCGCGCGGAGGAATTTGTCCGGAACTTGGATGAGAATACCGGCGCCGTCGCCCGTGTTTTCCTCGAACCCACAAGCGCCGCGGTGCTCGAGATTGACCAGAATTTGCAGGCCCTGTTCGACGATGGAGTGCGACTTTGCGCCCTTCATGTTGGCCACGAAGCCGACCCCGCAGGATTCGTGCTCGAATTGCGGGTCGTAAAGTCCTTGGCGTGCGGGTCTCTTCATGGTCTTGGCCGGTTGGGACCGGACGGATCGTTAAAGGTATTTATTTCGGCGGGAGGGGCAAAGAAAAACTGACCCCTCGACGTCTGGAAAAGCAACGTCCGTGCCAAGTCCGGCGGACGCCGGTCAGCGGCGCTTCGTGGCGGCACGCTTGGCCGGGCGTTTGCCGCCGCGGGCGCGAACCCGTTTTTCCGACTGGGGGCGGGCGCGCAGCTCGAAAATAAGCGGCAGCCCGGGATACTCGCGCACGCGGCGCACCTGCGCGGCGAGATACGTTTCGTAGGTCGGGGTGAGGAGCCCGGGCGAATTGACGAAGAGGAGAAATTTGACCGGGGCAAACGGGCGCGGCGCGGTTTCCTCCAGTTGCGTGGCGTAGAAAACCTTCAGCCGGCGGGTGCCGCGCATCGGCGGCGGATGAAGGGTCATGGCATCGCGGAACACGCGGTTCAACTCCCCCGTGCCGAGGCGGCGCGTGGCGTGCTGCCGCATTTTTTCCAACGTCGTGCCGAGACGCTTCAAGTTGTCGCCGGTCTTGGCCGAAAGGAGGACAAGCGGCGCGTAGGGCAGGAAGAAGAGCTGCGATTGCCAGGCGGCGAGCTGCTCCTTCAGGGCTTCGCGGCGGATGGAGTCCGCATCGAGGAGGTCGGCTTTGTTCACCGCGATGACCACCGCCTTGCGCGACTTTTGGATGAGCCCGGCAATGCGTTTGTCCTGCTCGGTCACTCCAGCCTGCGCGTCGATGACCAGCACGCAGACATCCGCCATGCGGATCGCTTCTTCCGAGCGCATCACGCTGAACACCTCCACCGACGTGTTGTGTTTCGAGCGATGACGAATCCCCGCGGTATCGAGGAGCAGGTAAGCGTGGGCGCCGAGTTCGCAGGGCAACTCGAGGGCGTCGCGCGTGGTGCCGGCAATGTCGCTGACGATGGCACGGGCACTACCGAGGAGGGCGTTGATCAGGGATGATTTGCCGACGTTGGGACGACCGATGATGACGATACGCGGCGGGATCTTGGTCTCGGGAAGGGCCGCCCCCGGGTCCCCGGCCCCGAGGGCACCGGCCACGGCGGCCAGCAAGTCGCTCGTGCCGCGTCCGTGCGCCGCGCTGACCCCGACAACAACCGGAAACCCCAGTTGCAAAAATTCCGCCTCGAGATCGTCGTGTTTGCGGTCATCGAGTTTGTTGACCACGAGAACAACCGGGCGCGAGGCGCGGCGAAGCTTGGCTGCGAGTTCGGTGTCAAGCGGGAGGAGTCCGTCCTTGGCATCGACGACGAAAAGCACGACATCCGCGTCCGCCACGGCGTCATCCGCCGCCCGGTGCGTGGCCTCGGCAAAATCCGGATCCGGCGAAGCCCCGATGCCCCCGGTATCGACGATGCCGAAGGGGGTGTCACCCAGCTTGCAAACCGCTTCGATCCGATCGCGGGTCACGCCGGCTTGATCGTGCACGATGGAAATGCGCCGTCCCGCGAGACGGTTGAAGAGGGCGGATTTCCCGACATTCGGGCGCCCGACGAGAACGGCCTTTTTCACTCCGCTTTGGCCGCGCCTCCCATCGCGTTGATGCCGCGCCAAGTGTAGCCGATGCCGCTGAGCAGGGTGAAAAGCCCGGCCACCCAGACAACCCACTTTTGATCGGGGATCTGCAGCAAGACCCAAGCCACCGCCGCCATCTGCAGGGCGGTGGCGATTTTGCCGAGGATGCTCGGACGCACTTCCACGTTGCCGGTGAAAAATTTCAGCAGCCCGCAGCCGACAAGGATGACCACGTCGCGCGCGATGACCAAGATGGGAAACCAAAGCGGCAGGCTGACCGGCCAAGGGTAAAGGCTCAGCGTGATGATGGCGGTGAGGAGGAGGCCTTTGTCCGCGATGGGATCGAGCACGACTCCGAGCGCGCTGCGCTGGTTGAAGCGCCGCGCGATCCAGCCATCGAGTCCGTCACTCGCCGCGGCAATGACAAAAGCCGCCACCGCGCACCAACGCAGCCACTCCTCGGGTGCGCCGTCGCGCCCGCTCGCCGAGTAGTAGACCGCGAAGGCGACAAACACCGGAATGAGCAGGATGCGCACCAGCGTGATTTGGTTGGCTACCGTCATCGGGGCGGAGCGTGACGCTCGCGCCCGCGGCAGGCAACAGATTCTTCCTGCATTTTCCTCCGGCCGCAGGCAGGATCCTTCTTCGTGCAATGACCGCCCCCCTGCTCCATTGCCGAGACCTGCAATGCCTGCGCCCTCTCTGGCGCGAAGGCGCCTCGCAGGTCAAAGACGTGAGCGTGGAATTCACGGCCGGCTGCTTCCACGCCATCTGCGGAGCCGAGGGCTGCGGGAAAAACCTGCTGCTCCACCTGCTCGGACTGCTCGAACAACCGGATGCGGGCGAAGTCTGGCTGGGCGACATCCGCGCATCCGCTCTGCCACCGGCCGAGCGCGACATCGTGCGCCTGAGGAACTTCGGTTTCCTTTTCCCCACCTGCGCCTTGCTGCCTTCGCTCACCGTGCTGGAAAACATCGCTTTTCCCGTGCTCAAAGCCGGCGGCACGACGGAAAAAGAACAGGCGGAGCAGACCTTGGCGGCGCTGCAATTTTGCGGACTGGAAGCACTGGCCGCGCATCCGGTGTCAACCCTCGCGCCGGCCAGCCAGGCGGTCGTGGCCTTCGCCCGGGCCATCATTCAACGGCCGCAGGTTTTGCTCGCCGAATCGCCGGCCGCCGAGGAAATTCTCGTTCCCCTCGCCCGTCGCGCGGTCGACCATTTCGGTCTCACCGTGGTGTGGGGCGCGCGGCAGGACGGACCCGCCATTCGTGCCTCGGACCGCGTGCTCGGCATGTCCGGGGGCAGACTCAATGCGGCATGAACCGTCTGCTCCCGCCCGCCCACCTCGAGGCCGCGGCCATCGTCCGCACCGGCAGGTCGAGCTTTGCGCCGGCCTTCCGGTTGCTGGCCGCAGATCGTCGCGCCGATCTCGAGACGTTCTACGCATTTTGCCGCGCGGCCGATGACATTGCCGACGCGGACGGCCACGAGGCAACCGACCGCTACGCCGCACTCGAGGCATGGCGGACGGCCTTCCGTCATCCCGGTTTGCAGGGGTTACCAGACAGCCTGCGCGAGCTCATGGTTCGACGCGGCTTGGACCGCAGTTTGTTCCTCGAGCTGCTCGACGGAACGGCGACCGACTTGGCTGCACCGGTGCGCATGGCCACGCGCGCCGATCTGGACCTTTACTGCCATCGCGTGGCCGGCACGGTCGGACAGCTTTGCCTGCCGATTTTCGGGGCGGACCCCGGTCGCTCCAGCGCCTACGCCGAAACCCTTGGACGCGCCTTGCAATACGCCAACATCCTTCGCGACACGAAACCGGACCTGGCGCGCGGACGGATCTACTATCCGTTGGACGAGCTGTCGGCCGCGGGGGTCGTGTCTTTCCCGGATGATGCGCACGACTACTTGCGCTCGTTTGCCGGGAAGACGGACACGCTGTTCGACCAGGCCGCAGGCTTGTCGCCGGGCGAAGACGTCCGAGCACTGCGTCCGGCGCGCGTCATGGCATCGCTCTACCGGTCTTTGCTCCGCAAAATGCGGCGTGACGGATTGAAGGTCACCGAAAAGCACTACCGCCTGTCGGCGCCGGAGAAGATGATCGCGATGGCCCGCGCTCTCGTCCGGCAAACTGCTTAATAGCCCGCTTTCTTCAGCATGGAGGAAACACCTTTGGTGTTATTGACCATGTTGGCCATGCGGAAAAAGACATGTCCGGACGGTCCGCTGCCCACCGTGCGCGACAAGCCGACTTGCTTCACGATTTCCTGGGCCGGCCACCCTTGCTCGCTCATGCGGTAGGCGGCAATGCCCGGATAGACCGGCACGCGGCGCGGGTTGACCTCCGGGCTGCGCCACCATTCGAGCAATTCGGTGAAACACTGGTCGGACTGGTCCTTCCAGTAGAGCTGCGGCGCGATGTAATCGACCCAACCGCTGCGCATCCACTTGAGCGGATCGGCGTAGATCTCGTTGAGCTGGTCGAGCCCGGCTTTGACCGTCGAAGGCTGGCCCTTGGTGTAGATACCGAACGGGCTGACGCCGAAAACAATCCCCGGGCGCGCCTCTTTCGCGGCCTGCGAGGAACGCGCGATCAAACGGTTCACGTTGTCGCGCCGCCAATCACCGATCGCAAGCCTACCCCCGCCCGAGCGGTAGCGTTCGTAGGTTTTGCCATCGGGCAATCTTCCGACCGACGGATACGGATAAAAGTAATCGTCGAAATGAATCCCCGCCACGTCGTAGCGCCGGGCCACGTCGGCCACCACTTTGACCACGTGGTCCTGCACTTCGCGCGAACCGGGATCCATGCAGACGACGGAGCCGACTTTGTAGGCGTAGGGACTGTAGCGCCGGGCCATATGGTTCGAGGCCAGCGGTGCGCCGGCTTTGACCGAGGCGCGATACGGATTGAACCACGCATGCACGCGGATGCCGCGTTTGCCGGCCTCGCTGAGGCAGAAGGCGAGCGGATCATATCCGGGATCTTTGCCCTGCGTGCCGGTGAGAAAACGGCTCCACGGTTCGAGCGAAGAGCGGTAAAGCGCATCGCCTTCCGGGCGGACTTGGAAAAAAACATCGGTCAGCCCGAGCGACTTGGCCGAGTCGAGCATGCGGACGAGTTCCGCTTTCTGCTGGGCGGCGGGCAGGCCTTTTTTTGAAGGCCAATCGAGGTTGTGCACCGTGGAGATCCAGGCGCCGCGAAACTCGGCCTGCGCGGACACCGCCAGTGCCAGCGCAAGAAAAAAAACACTAAGCCACGATTTCGGTGCCGACGCCTTCATTGGTGAATATTTCCAACAACAAAGCATGCGGCAGGCGTCCGTCAATCATATGCGTCTTGCCGACCCCGTTGCGCAAAGCGGCAATGGCACCGTGGACTTTGGGAATCATGCCGCCCTCGAGCACTTTTTGCCGGATGAGTGCATCGACTTGATCGGCCCGCACGGTGGGCACGAGCGACTCGGGATCCTCGCGGTCGCGCATGATGCCCGGCACATCGCTGAGGAAAATCAATTTGGCCGCACGCAGGGCGCCCGCGATGGCCGCGGCTGCTTCGTCCGCGTTGATATTGTAAGTGCAGCCGTCACTCCCTTGGGCCACGGGTGAAACGACCGGCACACGTTCTTCCTGCAAAGTTTCTTCCAAAGCCGACTTCTCGACCCCGGTGACCCGGCCGACGAAACCGATATCTTCCGTGCCGCCCTTGCCATCGTCGACCGGAGGCAGTTTTTCCGCCCGCAGGACGTCGCGTCCGGAAAACCCGCGCGCCCGCCCCCCGAAATCGCCGATCGTTTCGACCAAGCGCGGATTGACCTCGCGATCGAGGACATCTTCCACCATGCGGATGGATGCCTCGTCGGTCACACGGAGGCCGTTGAGGAAACGCGCGGTGAGCCCGGCTTCGCGCATGCGTGCGCTGATCGCTTTGCCACCACCGTGGACGAGCACCGGATTGATTCCCACCGCCTCGAGGAAGACGACATCGCGGAGCAAACGCTCGACCGCCTCGTCGCTTTCCATCGCGCTACCGCCGTATTTGATGACGAAAGTTTGCCCGCGGAATTTTTGCAAATAGGGCAGCGCCTCGATCAACGTTCCCGCGCGGAGACTGGCATCGGTCAGACTCATACTACTCGCTCAAGTTGAGTCTTACGTATTTCTCGGTCAGATCCGTGGTGTAGACCGTGTAAGAGGATTTGCCCTGGTGCAGATCGAGGGTGACGGTGAATTTGTCCGGGCTGACGGCGGCAACGAGCTTCTCCTTCGGGGTCGGCGCGGCAGTCCCTCCGCGCACGGCGGCCACTCCGTCGTAGTAGATGTCGACCAATTCCTCCCGGAGGCGCACGCCGCAATAGCCGGCGGCATCGAGGATACGGCCCCAATTCGGGTCGTGGCCCGCCCACGCGCATTTGACCAGCGTGGAATTGGCGACGGCCTCGGCTACTTTGCGGGCCGCTTGGAAACTCGAAGCCCCGAGCACTTGCACGGTGACGAATTTCGAGACCCCTTCGCCATCGCGCACGATCATGTGGGCAAGCTTCAGGCACACTTCATGGAGCGCTTCGCTGAACAGTGCCAGATCGGGCGTTCCGCTCTTGATCGAAGCGCCGCCCGCGGCGCCATTGGCCAGAACCAGCATCGTGTCGTTGGTGCTCATGTCTCCGTCGACCGTGATGCGGTTGAAAGTCCGCTCGGCCGCCTGGTGCAGCGCGTTTTGCAATGTGCCTTTGGAAATTTTCGCGTCGGTGGTCACCACGCAAAGCATCGTCGCCATGTTCGGATTGATCATGCCCGCCCCCTTGGCCATGCCGCCGATGCGGAACGTCCCCCCCGGAGCGCGGACCTCGACGGCATATTCCTTGGCGAAGCTGTCGCTCGTCATGATCGCCCGGGCGGCGGCCGAGCCGCCTTTGGCCGAAAGCCGCGCGGCGAGGTCGGGGAGCTTTTCTTTCATTTTCTCCACGGGCAGAGGGATGCCGATGCGTCCGGTCGAGCAAACAAGGATCTGCCCGGTCGCGCAGCCGAGCACTTCCGCCGCCCCGGAGGCCAGCGCTTTGGCCGCCGAGATGCCGCAGGGTCCGGTGCAGGCGTTCGCATTGCCGCTGTTGAGCAAAACCGCGCGGGCGGTTTTTGCTTTGAGATGCGCTTTGGAAACGCGCACGGGCGCGGCCTTCACCCGGTTCGTAGTGAAAACACCGGCCGCGGCCGCGGGAACTTCCGAAGCGACCAGCGCCATGTCCTCGCGGTTCTTGTTCGCCGCCTTGATCCCGGCGAACACCGCGCCGGCGAGGAAGCCCTTGGGCGCCGTGACGCCGCCTTTGACCGTTTTGATCTTGCTCATGCCAAGCCAGTTGTCTCCTCCCAATCCTGCGAGATATTGAAGGCCTGAACCGCTTGCGCCGCCGCACCTTTACCGAGGTTGTCGAGGGCGCTGAAAAGCAGCAAACGACCGGTCCGCTTGTCTTCACGCACCGCGATATCGACGAAGTTGGTGTCCGTGACGTGTTTCGAGTCGGGCAGATGGGTCACGACCCGCACGAACCGGCGTCCCCCGTAGTCCGCGCGCCACGCGGCTTCGACCGTTCCGGCATCGGTGCCTTCGGCCGGACGGACCACGATGGTGGAAATCATACCCCTCGTGACCGGCACCAAGTGGGGCGTGAAAGTGACCGCGACCGTCTCCCCGGCGGCCGCGGAAAGTTCCTGTTCGATTTCGGAAAGATGCCGGTGCTTCGGCGCTCCGTAGGCCCGCAAACTCTCGTTGCACTCGGCGTAAAGCAGCGGCACGTCGGCTTTCCGTCCGGCCCCGCTCACCCCGCTCAGACTGTTGATCACCATGGAGTCGGACCGGATCAGTTTCCGCCGCAGCAAGGGCACGAGGGGAACAAGGATGCTCGTCGGGTAGCATCCGGGACAGGCCAGCAAGCCGGCGCCCTTGAGCGCATTCCCTTCGCAGATTTCCGGCAAAGCGTAAACCGATCCGGCCAGCAGTTCCGGCGCCGGATGCCGCTCGCCGTAGAATTCCGCGAAAACCTCCGCCGACTTCAGCCGGAAGTCGGCGCTCAGATCGACAACCTGCACGCCCGCCTTCCGCAAAGGCGCGGCGAACTCCGCGGCAAGTCCGTGCGGCAGCGCGAGAAAAACCGTCGTCGCCCCGGATTTAACCAGCGCGTCGACCGAAGGTTCGACAAATTTCATCCCGGCGATCGCCGATCCGGCCATCCGCGGGAAAACGTCCGCCACGGGCCGCCCCGCCGATTGCCGCGAAGTCACCGCCACAATCTCCACCCGGGGATGCCGCGCAAGCAACGCGACCAGTTCCTCGCCCGAGTAACCACTCGCGCCGACAATGGCCGCTTTCACCGTTTGCATATGGACTTTCTAGCGCTTCCCGCCCCGCAAGGAAACGCGCAAAAAATCAGAGCTGGCTGTAAGGGATCTCGAAGGCGTTGCCTTCCGACAACCGCCCGCTGCGGAAGCCCTTCATGAACCACCGGCGCCGCTGCTCTGCCGTCCCGTGGGTGAAGGAATCGGGGACCACATAGCCGCGGGTCGATTTCTGCAGACGGTCGTCGCCCACCGTTTCGGCCGCGTTGATCGCCTCCTCGATATCCCCCTCCTCGAGAATGTCGTAACGCTGCTGCGCATGGTGCGCCCAGACGCCCGCGAGAAAGTCGGCCTGCAATTCCAGCCGGACCGACATCTGGTTGCGCTGCGCTTCGGACATCCGCCGCCCGTGCACCAGATCGGTCAGCCCGAGCAAATGCTGCACATGGTGCCCGACCTCGTGTGCTATGACATAAGCCGCGGCAAAATCCCCGTGCATCCCGAATTGCCGCTGCATCTGCTCGAAAAACGAGAAATCCAAGTAGACCGTCTGGTCGGCCGGCAAATAAAACGGACCGGTCGCCCCTTGCGCCATCCCGCCGGGCACCTGCGTTACCCCCGAATAGAGAACCAAGCGCGGCGGCACGTAGCGTTTGCCCGATTTGGCGAAGGCTTCGGTCCACACATCCTCCGTATCGCCCAACACGGTGGCGACAAACTTGCGGATGTTATCGTCCGGGGCTGGCTTCCCCTGCTGCTGCGGCGCGGAAACCTGCTGGTCCATGCCCAGGTCTTGGATCAGTCGCAACGGATCCGCTCCGGTGAACAAAGCAAACGCCAGCACCAAGATCAGTCCAAGCCCGCCACCGACCATCGTCCGCCCGGCCGGGCTCATCCCCCGCCGATCCTCAACATGTTCGCTCTGCCGTCTGCCTTCCCAACGCATACCCGCGGAAATAATGCCGATGCCGCATCATCGCAAGCGCGGGGGCGCGAAAAAAGACTGCTATTTACTGCAGACCGGACTTCCCTCCGCCCTCCCGGCATCGCACAATTTGCTTCCCATGAACTTCTTCGACGTCCTCGTTTCCTCCATGCAAGACCCGCAAGCCGGCACGCAGAAAGCCGACCTTGAAGGCCTCCTCGGTGCCTTGCTCGGCGGCGCTCCCGCTGCGCCCCAGTCATCCGCCCGCCAAATTCCCGCCGAAGCCGCCGAAGGCCTCGCTGGAACCATCGGCAGCATGCTCAAACCCGCCCTGCGCGAAGCCGGCCAACAAGGCGGCATCGACGGCATCGATGCGCTGCTCGGATCGCTCAAGCAAAACGCCGACTCCCCGCAAGCCCTCGAACGCACGCTCGGGCGCGAGCGCATGGATCAGATGGTCACGCAGGCCCAGCAAAAGAGCGGACTCCCGGTCGACGCCATCATGAGCATGCTGCCGGTCATCATTCCCGCGCTGGTCGGACTCCTCCAATCCGGCGCCCGCGCCGGCGCCGCGCCATCCGCCCCCTCCGCGCAAACCGGCGCCACGGCGGGCGACCCATTCGCCGCCCTCGCCTCGAATCCGCTGCTCAAGGGCTTCCTTGATTCCGACGGCGACGGCGATGTCGACATGCAGGATCTGGTCCGCCTCGGCTCGAAATTTTTGCAATAGCGCCCGCATCTCGGACCGCGCATGGTGATCTTTCTCACCATGCGCGAGTTGTTGGCCCCGCTGCGATCCCCGGTCTACCGGTTCCTCTGGATCGCATCGGTGGTGTCGAATCTCGGCACGCTCATGCAAGCGGTGGCTGTCGCGTGGGTCATGACCTCGCTGACCGTTTCGCCGCTGGTTATCTCGCTGGTTCCCGTGGCCACGCTTGCTCCCGTTTTTCTCTTCGGTCTGGCCGGCGGAACATTGGCCGACACCGTCGACCGGCGCTTTTTTCTCATCGGCACCCAGCTTTGGATGATGCTCTGCGCGGTGGCCTTGGGCTCGCTTGTTTGGTCCGGACACGCCACCCCGGCCGGACTGCTCGCCTTGACCTTCGCGCTTGGCACCGGCGCCGCCCTCAATCTGCCGGCGTGGCAATCCCTGGTGCAGGACCTCGTGCCGCGCGAGCGTGTGGCGTCCGCGGTGGCACTCAACTCGATCAGTTTCAACACCGGACGCGTTCTCGGACCGGTGACTGGCGGGCTGCTCGTCGGATGGATCGGCGCGGGACCGGTCTTTTTCATCAACGCCGCATCTTTCCTTGGCACCGTGTTGGTTCTATCTTTCTGGTCCGGCGTCGCTCCCGCCACGCAGGCCGGCCCGTTTTGGCGCTCGATCGGCGGCGGATTGCGTTACGCCCGCCAAGCCGTGCACTTGCACTCGCCTTTGCTCCGCCTGGCCGCATTTTCCTTCGGCGCCAGCGCCCCGCTCGCCCTTCTACCTCTGCTGGCCCGCGAAAACCTCGGTCTGAGCGCCGCCGAATACGGCAGCCTTCTCGGCACCTTTGGCCTCGGCTCGCTTTTGGGCGGCGCGACCTCGCCCCTGCTGCGGCGCCGGGTCGGGCCGTCGAAAACGGTCAGCGCATCGGCCCTCGTCGCGGGCCTCGCCCTCGGCCTGCTCGGCAACGCGCAAAGCTTTCCCTGGGCCGCCGCCGCCCTGCTCCTCGGCGGCTTCGCCTGGGTCTCGAGCATGGTCAACCTCAATGTCGCCGTGCAAACTTCCGTGCCAGCCGAATTCCGCGGACGCATCATCGCCATCCATCTCACCGTCTTGCAGGGAAGCTTCGCCCTCGGTTCGCTCGCCGCCGGCCTCGTCGCCAAAATGACCGGCCTGCCCGCAACCTTATGGATTTTCGGCGGAGGACTCGCCCTCGTCGCGCTGGCCACCTTCCGCCACGCCTTACCGGGACCTGCCGTCCAAGGTTCGGTCGGGGCCTCCGCGGACGGTCCATAGATTCCGGCGCAGACCTGCCCCGGCGCCAGCCTTACTCCACCCGCAACCGGATGACCTCTTCGGTCCCGGGCGCGGGCTTCGGCGCGTTCGGCCCGAAGAAATGCTCGTGCGTCAGCACCATCCCCGTGTGGTGCGAGGCCTGCAGGGTCCATAGCATAAACAAGCTCGCCGCCACCGCGACGAGGCGCGCAAGCAGAGACACCCCCGGAATTAAGTTGCTGAAGAACACCGCCGCGGCCGCCACCGCCGCGATCCACGAGGCCACCAGCAGCAAATCCGACACGCTTTTGTGCTCCTGCACCGCGGCCGCCGTCGATTGGCCGACATAGCGGATGGCCGCCGCCTCTTCCACCCCTGTGCTGTGCGCCCAAGTGGCCCCCAGTGCCCCCAGCACCATGCAAAGGAACGCCAACCGCACGATGTAACGGTTCGGCCAGAGCAAAGATAAAGCCACCGCCAAAGTCCCGAGCAGCAAGAAAGCCACCGGAAAATGCACCGCGAAGGGATGCACCGGATCGGGCAGATGAAGCATGGCGGTGAATGTGCCGCGCGGTGCGTCGCAGATCAAACTTTCCTCTCCAGCGCCCGCGGCATGACCCGCAACCCTTAGCCTGCCGCCAGCGCGACACTTCGGTTGCCGGCAGCAGTTGATCTGCATGGGCTTTGCCCGACTGACCTGGCGCGAGAGTTTGCGCGACATCGAGGAATGCTTGAACGCC
>JBBECM010000100.1:0-12722 GCA_040881855.1 Chthoniobacterales bacterium
TCGCCCGCAGCTGGACCGGGGTCGGTTCCCCGTATCCCATCGCTTGGACGCCTTCAAGAAGTGGCTTGGTCAATCCAAGCTTGGTGAACGGCATAAGAACAAAAAATAATCGGGCCGTGCGGACTGGTTGTCAACTGTGGGCGAGAGAGGGATGAACTGAAGAGAGGGATGAGTTGGAAACTTTAGTTTGAGTGAGGTTGGAGCGGCGGTCAGCCGAGTGAAGCCAACAGATCTGACCGCCGGCGCCGCTGGACGTTGGGGTTAATCTGTGCGGCGTTGGCGGTCGGGTCTTTTGGGGGTGGGTAGGAAAAGTTTGCGTAAGGCTGGCTTCGTCGCCACCAGCCGCATCGTCGACGATCAAGTCGCCGCCGAACAGCAACTCGAACACCGCGCCCGCACCGGCGACCTCACCGAATTGCTCAACCGCAAAGAAGTCTTCTTCGGAACCGGCGAGGCGTTTGGCGGCGAGATGGCGTTCGGTCACGTCGCGCCATGTCCAGACCAGCGTATCGTCGGTGCGGACGGCGCGGATGTCGAAGCGGCGTTACCGGCCGTAGATTTCGAGGGCGAAGGCGAAGTTGTTGGCCACGAGTGGTTCGCCGGATTTGAGGGCGTCGCGAACCATGGCCATGAGGCAAGTGGCGTTGTCGGACGGGAGAAATTCGAGCAGGCGGCGACCGATCATGGCGTCGCGTTCAAGATGGTAGTATTGGGCCGCGATTTCATTTGCTTCGACGATGAGGAAGTCGGTGACTTTACCGGTATGGTCGCGGAGTGGTTCGAGGAGAAGGAGCGGATCGAAAATGCCGTCGAGGATATCGCGTGGGGTGAGGCCGGGCGGCGGGGGCGCAGCGGAAGGCGCGGCAATTGGGGGTGGAGAAGTCATTGGTCGAGACGCGAGATCGTTTGCTGCAGACGGAGGATTTCCGCGGCGGCATCGCGCATCAGGCCGGACAAGATGACTTCGAGCCGGCCATCGCACCCGGAGCCGGCATCGACGAGCAGTTCGCGCAGGGCGGCAACTTCGGCAAAGCGTGCCGCGTGCTGATCACGTAATTCACAAGTGGTCGATGACATCATGACGAGCGCAGAGAGTAGCCTTCCGGGGTGCTGGGCATCTCTGGGGTATTCTCCCCAGTCGCTTTGCGGTCCGCTATGACGGCTTGAAAGCTTCCCGGTGGGCCAAGACCTCATGGCATTGCGGCCGGCGCGGATTCTATTGGCGGTATGAAGCGAATCGCTCCGGATCAGACAAACAAAGGGCGCGCGGAACGCGCGGAACAAGCAAAGGATGCGCATCCATGAGAGGGCGCTGTGCCACGGCCGGTCGGCGGCCCAAAGCGCAGGCGGGTGGAAAAGGAGTGGCCTCCCGGATCCGCGGCGCGGCGCGGTCATGAGGGCGCGGTGGAGGACAGGTGGTGGCTTTGAAGTGCTTGGCCGGGGGGAAACCCGGCCATGCCGAGAACAACCCGTGACCTGCGGGGGCGGACACGGTAAGTTCTGCCGATGGAAAGACTTACTTTCGCCCGCCTCGGTCTCTCACCGGAAGTTCTCAAAGCGGTGGACAAGCTGGGTTTCGAGGAGGCCTCCCCGATCCAGGCCGTAGCCATTCCCGCCCTCATGGCCGGGCACGATGTGGTCGGGCAATCGCAGACCGGATCGGGCAAAACGGCCGCCTTTGCCATTCCCGCCATCGAGAAAACCGACCCGGGTTTGCCCGCGGTGCAGGTGCTCGTGCTTTGTCCGACCCGCGAACTGGCCACCCAGGTGGCGGGCGAGGTGCACAAGCTTGCCGCGGGCAAACGCGGCGTGCATGCCGTGCCGGTCTACGGCGGATCGTCCTTCGAACGCCAGGCCCAGGAGCTGAAGCGCGGCGCGCAGATTGTGCTCGGCACCCCGGGCCGCGTGATCGACCACCTGCAGCGCGGCACCTTGAAGCTCGACCGCCTGCGTTTCATCGTTCTCGACGAGGCGGACCGCATGCTCGACATGGGCTTCCGCGACGACATCAAGAAGATCCTCGAATCGGTGCCGGCCGAGCGGCAGACGGCCTTTTTCTCGGCCACCGTTTCCCCGGCCATCCGTAAATTGATCGACCGCTACGCGCGCGATCCGGTCACGCTTGCCATTGACCGGAAGAAGGTCGAGGCCCCGGACATCACGCAGTGGTATTACGAAACCCCGCCGCGCATGAAATTCGACGCGCTCCTGCGTCTCATCGATTTCCACAGCTACCGTTCCGGGATTATTTTCTGCAACACGCAGCGCACGGTGGACGAGTTGGCCGACGACCTGCAGGCGCAGGGGATTCCGTCCGACCGGCTGCACGGCGGCATCGCCCAGGCCCAGCGCACCCGCGTGATGAACAAGTTCAAAGCCGGCGGGTTCGATTTTCTCGTTGCGACCGACGTGGCCGGTCGCGGTATCGACGTGGATGACCTCGAATTGGTCGTGAATTTCGACCTGCCTTACGATCCCGAGGACTATGTGCACCGCATCGGGCGCACCGGACGGGCCGGCAAGCAGGGGGTGGCCGTGTCTCTGGTCACGGGACGCGACGTGCACAAGATCCGGTTTCTCGAGAAGTCCGCCCATGCGACCATCCGCCGCGGCAAGCTGCCCACGGCCGGCGAGATCGGCGAGAAGCGCACCGATGCCTTGCTCGAGCGCGTGCGCCAGACGATCGAATCCGGCAGCGCCCAAGCCCAGATGGTCCATGTCGACCGGCTCTTGGAAGAGGGAGCCGATTCGACCGAGGTGGCCGCCGCGCTCCTTCACATTCTCCACGGCGGTGAGCCCGCCGCCCCCGCGGCCCAGCCGGCGGAAAATTCCAAACCTGCTCCCGAGCGCAGGCCCAGCGATGTCCCGGCGTTGCCGGACGAGCCCCCGCACAAAGCGAAGCCCGGCCAAGCCTGGCTGCGTGTGGCCATCGGCCGGGAGGCGGTGAAGAACCCGCGCGACATTGTCGACCTGTTGGTCGAAGGCGCGGGCCTCGCGGCCCGCGAAGTCGGCTTCATCGCACTGGGCGACGAGGCAAGCTACGCCGAGGTCCCCTTCGATTTTGCCAAGGGCCTGTCTCCCAAGGGCAACGCGCTCCCGACCTCGCGCGGGGACATTGCGGTCTGGCCGGTGGACGCGGCACCGAAGAAGAAGCGGCGCTGACGGCCATCTCGTCTGGGGGAATCCACCGTGAAAACCATCTTCGTGCCGGAGCCTTCGACTTGCGCCTTGCTGGTGGTGGTGGCTGCTGCGAGTCTGATTTTGCGGTGGCGCACTGCCGCGGCGAAAAAATGAGAAAAACCGGAATGCATCGCGCGGGGACGGTCGCTGTCGCCATGGTGCTGGCGGGCTGCGCGTCGGTCAGCGTCAAGCAAGACCAGTGGGCCCCGGAGCGGCTGGCCTTGCCGGTGCGGGTTTACGTCAAGGATTATGACGTTCCGGCCGGGGTCCTCGAAGTCGATCGCTCGGGGGAAGATTTGGAGGAGTTCCGCCGGACGACATCCGCAAATTTCACCACGGAGCTTTGCGACCGGATCACCAAACGCATCGCCCCGGCGGTGCCCTTGGCCGCCGGCGTGCGTCCGGGGAAAGGCAGTTGGATCGTGGAAGGCCGCTTCTTGCGGGTCGAGCAGGGGAGCCGTTTGTTGCGCAGCCTTGTCGGCTTGGGGGCCGGGGGGACGAAGATGGAGGCGGAGACAACGGTCTCGGCGGTGGGGGCGGGCGGGGACAAGAAAACGATCGGCAAGATCGAAACGACCGGCGGGTCGAATGCCGAGCCGGGCATGCTCACCTTCCCGACGCCGATCGGCGGCGGCATCCGGGCACTGGTGTCCCTCGCGAAGACGGGAGTGACAGCAGACCAGCGCCGCACGGCGCGGATGATCACCGCGGCCATGGCGGAGAAGCTTGAGTCGCAGGGATACGTTTTGCCGGGAAAAAAGGAGAAGACAAAGAGGCTGCAGTCGTCGTCCGCGGCCGGGGATTAGTTTCCCGCGGCGACAGCGGGGTCCGCGGGCGGCTCAGCCGGCGCGGAGCGCATCGAGAAGCTCGCCGAGGGGAACGGAGGCGAAGCGGGTGGCGGTGTCCGACACGGCGTAGGGAAGGATGAGGACGCCTTGGTGCACGAGGCCGCCGCAGGAGTAGACGACGTTCGGCACATAGCCCTCGCGCTCGTCGGAAGCAGGACCGAGGAGGGGTTCCTTGAGGCGTCCGATGATTCGCGAGGGATCGTTGCGGTCGAGGAGGACGGCGCCGATGCAGTATTTGCGCATGGGCCCGACCCCGTGGGTCAGGACCAGCCAGCCGGCTTCGGTTTCGATGGGCGAGCCGCAGTTGCCCAACTGAGTGAATTCCCAAGGCTGCGAGGGACGGATGATGACTTTGGATTCATACCAGAAATAGGGATGATCGGAGAACATAAGGTGGATGTTCTCGCCGTCTTGGCGTCCGAGCATGGCATAGAGGCCGTTGATCTTGCGCGGGAAGAGGGCGAAGCCTTTGTTGGTCACGGCAGGGCCGTTGAGGGTGCTGACCCGGAAGGCGCAGAAGTCGCGCGTCTCGACGATCTGGGGGAAAATCGTGCTACCATTGTAGGCGGTGTAGGTGGCGTAGTAGACGACGGGTCCTTCCTCGTGCGTGAAGCGGACGAAGCGCGCGTCTTCGATGCCGTTGCTTTCCAGCGGGGAGTAGGGGAAGAGGACTTTTTCGGCCATTTGCAGTCCGTCTTTGAAGCGCACGGTATAATTCGCCTCGGCCAGGTGGAGGGCCTGCTCCCCGGCGCGGATAACATCGGAGGGCACATCCTCGCGGCGGAGGCGCACGACGCGCGCGACGAGTTCGCCCATGTGGAAGGTTTCCGGCAACTCGGAGGTGGCGCGTTTGACCGCATCGTGTTCGAGGCCCATTTCGTGGAGTTTGCGCCGGAAAAGGGAGAGGTCGTAGCGGGCGGCGGGTTCGGGGCGGGGTGAGTGGACGAAGCGGGTGACGGGATCAAGCCGCACGGTGCCGTCGGGCGCGGCGATGCCGGAGCGGAAAGTGATGGAGGAGATGTGGCCCTCGCCGGTGGCGCGGAGGCTGAGGATGAAACGCAGTTCGCCGGAGGCGAGGCCGGACTGGTCGGGGGCGGGAACGATGCTCGGGTTGAAGAGGGCGCTGGATTCGAGCGAATACTCGTTGGTGAAATACGAACCAATGAGGAGCTTGCGCGGTTCGCTGACCGTGCCGTCGACCGGCAGGAGCGGGGCCATTTTGTTGTAGCGCTCGCGGAAAATGGCGCGGATGTCCTCGTGGCGGTCGTGGAATTCGTGAAGGACACTCTCCAGGGTGGCCTCGACGGTCGCGTCGTCGAGGAGGAGGACACGGGCGAGGATGTCGAGCAGACGGCGGCTGGGTTCGGCATGACCGGTGGGTTTGACGATGACGGAGGCCATGAACGGACGCAGGAGGACGCGCCGGGCGTCGGGGCGGAGTTCGAGCGGTTGCCGGCGGAGGTTCATGAGTCGTGGTTGTGGTCGGCGTGGAAGGCGGCGCTGGCGTTGTCGAGGGCCTTCATCTCGGCGAGGGCCAGCCAGAAAGAAAGGGTGGATTCGGCGCCTTGGTTTTGGTTGGACCGGTTGGGATGGAGTCCGTCACGGCAACCCCCGGATGCCGCATCGTAAAGAATTTCACCGAGGTCATTGGTGCCGAGGAACCAGTCGAAGCTGCGCGTGGCTTCGGCGCGCCAATGACGGTCCCCGGTGCTGTTGAACGCTTCGATGCAGGCGCTCACCGCGGCCGCTGCTTCGATCGGTTGCTGGTCGAACTCCGCCGGGGCGCTTCTCTTCTGCCAGAAGCCGTTGGAGCCGACCGGACGGAAACAGCCGCCCTCGCCGCGCTGGTGATCCATGAGCCAGCGCAGGGAGCGGAGCCCGGCGTCGCGCATCTTGTCGTTGCCGGTCCAGCGTCCGGCCAGAATGAGCGCGTGGCTCAAGCGGGGATTGTCATACGCGACGATGTCTTCGAACCACGGCCAGTCGTCCGTGGCGGTGCGTTGCCAAAGCTCGAAAAGGCGGGTGGCAAGGTCTTCGCGGAGGCGTGCGGCGAGCAGGTCCCCGTCGAGGGTGCGGAGGTATTCGTGCAATCCGAGAACGGCGAAGGCCCACGCGCGTGGCGAGCTGAAGGTGTCGACGGCGGGAAGCGCTTCCTCGAAAAGCGGCGCAGCCCAGGCGCGCAGGCTTTCGCTGCGGGTGCGGCCGACAACGGCACCGAGGGCCCAGAGGGCGCGCCCGTGGCTGTCCTCCGACCCGTGCCGCTCGAGCCATTTGCGGTCGAAACTCATGAAATTGCGGAAGCGCGCGGTTTCGCGGACGAAGGCGTGCTGGAGGAAGGCGGCATAGGCCGCACGGGCAAGACGGACTTCGGTCGGACATTCGTCCAACTCCTCGAGCAGGACGGAAAGGAGGAGGGCGCGGGCATTGTCGTCCGTGCAATAGCCGTGGTCGAACCAAGGCACGGTGAAGATGGCGTGCTGGAAGATCCCGGTGCTGTCGGTCATGCGCAGAAGGTGATCGAACCGCCAGGGCGGGAGGTGGGAATGTTCGCCGAGCGCCGCGACAGCTTTCGGTTGGTGGTTGCGCTGGGTCTCGTAGTGCTCGCAGGCATTTGCGAAGACGCCGGTGTAGGCCTTGGCCACCTCGGCCCAAACCATATGGCGTCCGGAAAGGTAGGCCTGCTTGCGGATGGCGCTGAGGCTTTTCCCGTCGTCGAGCAGCGCGTTGACCGCGGTGGCCGCGGCGGCGGCGTCGCGGAAGGGGATGAGGGCCCCGGCGCCGTCGGCCAGAAGCTCGGCAGCGTGCCAGTAGGGAGTGGAGACCACGGCTTTGCCCGCGCCGTAGCAGTAGGACAAAGTTCCGGAGGTGATCTGGGCTTCGTTCAGGTAGGGTGTGATGTAGATGTCGGCGGCGCCGATGTATTCGACGAGTTCCTCGCTCGAGACGTAGCGGTTGACGAAGATGACGTTTTTGTCCACCCCGAGCCGGCGGGCCATGCGTTCGAGCTGCAGGCGGTAATTCTCGCCCTCCTCGCGCATGAGGTTCGGGTGCGTGGCGCCGAGCACGATGTAGACGAGGCGCGGATGGCGCGCGACGATCTCGGGCAGGGCCTGGATGACATATTCGATCCCTTTGTTGGGGGAGAGCAGACCGAAGGTGAGCATGACCGGCCGGCCCGCCACTTCGAGCTGGTCTTTGTAGAAACTGGGGTCGGTGAAAGCGGTGTCGGGGATGCCGTGGGGAATGACGGAGAGCTTGCCCTCATCCACGCCGTAGAGACTGAGGAGCATGCCGCGGGCGCGTTCGGCCATGACGACGACGCGGGAGGAAAGATCGAGGAGTTCGGTGAAGACGCGGCGTTGGTCGGCATCGGGGTTCTCCAGCACGGTGTGCAAAGTGGTGATCACGGGCATGCGCACCCGGCGGAGAAGGGCGAGCAAATGGCTGCCGGCCGCACCGCCGTAGATGCCGAACTCGTGTTGCACGCAGAGGGCGTCCATGTGCGCGAGGTTGAGGAAGTTGGCCGCGCGGACGTAGGAGGCCACGTCGGGTTGGGGGATTTCGAAACGGACAGTTTCCGGGTAGGCGTAGGCGCCGGGCCGGTCGGACACAGCGATGACAGGACAGTTCCACCCGGGGTTGGCGGAGACAATCGAATCGCGCAGGTCGCGCGTGAAGGTGGCGATACCGCACTGGCGCGGCGGATAGTCGCCGAGGAAGGCCACTTTGGTTACAGGAGACGGTGCAGCCATTCCCCTGCATTGTGGTCGGGAGGGCCGAATGGCCAATGGTAAAGTTTGAAGCGGTGGGGAGTCAGGAGCGAGGATGAGTCGGGCGATTGTCGCCGGCCGCGCGGCGTGCCACGTTCAGTATTTGAGCACTTTGGCCAGGAAACGTCGGGCGGTTTCGGTGGCCGGAGCGGAAAAGAATTGGTCGGCCGAAGCTTGTTCGAGAATGCGGCCGTCGGCGAGGAAGGCGATTTGATCGGCGACGGTCCGGGCGAAATTCATGGCGTGGGTGACAAGGATGAAGGTGCGACCTTCGGATTTGAGGTCGGCGATGACTTCCAACACTTCGGCTGTCATTTCCGGATCAAGCGCGGAAGTGGGCTCGTCGAAAAGGAGGAGCTTCGGCCGGATGGCCACGGCGCGGGCGATGGCCACGCGTTGGCGCTGTCCGCCGGAAAGCTCGGCCGGGCGTTTGTGGGCGTGACCGTTGAGATGCAAACGCTCGAGGAGTTCTTCGGCCCGGGCGCGGGCTTCGTCGGGAGTCACCCCGTGCACGGCAGTGAGGGGAAGCATGATGTTCGCCAGTGCATCGAGATGGGGAAAGAGGTTCCAGGATTGGAACACGGTGCCGATGTTGCTGCGGTAAAGGCGGAGGGATTTTCCGGTGGCCGGCACGGGTTCGCGGTCGACGCTGAGGGATCCTGTCTCGGGAGATTCCAGTCCGCCGATCAGACGCAGGAGAGTGGATTTGCCGCCGCCGGAGGGTCCGAGCAGGGCGAGCACGTGGGGAAAATCGAGCGTGGCCGTGATGTCGTCGATCACGGTGTGGTCGCCGTAGCGTTTGGTGAGCTGCTGCAACTTGAGTTGCATTGCTAGTTGAGAGTTGAGGGTTGAGGGTTGAGGGAGTCGAGACGTAGGCGATTGCCGCTGAGGTTTGGCCATCCGGCCCCAAGGCAAACCGCCGCGGCAAACGGAAGGTGTTTTCTCTCCAGTCTCATCGCTCAACCCTCAACTTTCTTCTATGTTTCATAACGGAATTTGTGTTCGAGATACCGGGCGAGAAGGGAAACCGGCAGGGTCAATGCGAGGTAACCGACGGCGAGGGGGAGATAGCTTTCCAACGTGCTGTAGGTGGCCGAGTTGATTTGCTGGGCGGCGAGGGTGAATTCGCTGATGCCGAGGATGGAGAGGAGGGAGCTGTCCTTGATGATGGAAGCGGCTTGTCCGGCCAGCGGGGGCATGACGTGGCGGATGGCCTGGGGGAAGATGACGTGGCGGTAAGTTTGCCAGCGGGTCAGGCCGATGGCTCGGGCGGATTCCAACTGGGATTTGCCGGTGCTTTCGATCCCGGCGCGGATCATTTCGGCGATGTAGGCGCCGCTGAAGATGGCAAGAATGGCGATTCCCGCGGTGTAGCGGTTTTGCAGACCGACCGCATCGGCGACCACGTAGAAAAGGATGAGAAGCTGGACGAGCAGCGGGGTTCCGCGGATGAGTTCGACGTAGCCGGTGGCGAGCCAGCGCAGCGCGGGGTAGGCTGCGCGGCGTCCGAGGGCGGCGAGAAGTCCGAGCAGGACGCTGAGCAAGAGGGCGGCGGCGGAAATCCAGATGGTGTTGAGCCAGCCGCGCCAGAAGACTTCGCGGTAGGCCCAAACGCCGGACCAGTTCCAGCTGAGCGCTTGCAGGATGGCGAAGCAAACGGCGGCGAGCAGGGCGGCGCCGAGGAGGACGGAGATGACCGCGTTGATGGTGTGGTGGCGGGTCATGGAAAACTAGAAGCGGCGTCCCGCCGCTTGTTGATCAGGGTTAAGCGGCGGGGACGCTGCTTCTGCTTTTAGTCTCCTGCCAAAGCTTTTCGAGATCTTCGGGAGTGAGGTCCTCGAGCTTTTGGTTTTTTCTGCCGGCGGATTTTTCCATGTGTTGGAAGCGGGCGATGAAGCGCTGGTTGGCGTGTTCCAAGGCGAGTTCGGGTTCGATGCCGAGCTTGCGGGCCATGTTCACCGAGGTGAAGAGGAGGTCACCGAGTTCGTGTTCGAGGGCTTTGCGGTCGCCGGATTCGAGTTCGACCGAGAGCTCGGCCAGTTCTTCACGGAATTTGTCGATGACGCCGTCGGTATCCGGCCAGTCAAAGCCGACGCGGGCGGCCTTCTTCTGGATTTTGGCGGCACGGACGAGGGCGGGGAGGGCGCGCGGGATTCCGTCCATGATCGAGGCGCGCGCGCCCTTTTCCTGCCGCTTGATCTGCTCCCATTGGCGGAGGACGGCCTGGGTGTCGGCGGCGTCAACGTCGCCGAAGACGTGAGGGTGCCGGCGGATGAGTTTTTCGCAGGTCTCTTGCGCGGCGTCTTCCAAAGTGAAGGCACCACGCTCGGCGGCAAGATCGGTATGGAAGACGACTTGGAGGAGGAGATCTCCGAGTTCCTCGCGGAGGTTGGCATCATCCGCGTTGCTGATGGCGTCGATTGTTTCGCAGGCTTCCTCGAGGAGTCCGGCACAAAGGGATTCGTGGGTTTGCTCGCGGTCCCAAGGACAACCGTCAGGCGAGCGGAGAAGGCTGACTATGGCGCGGAGGCGGGCGACGGGCTCGGTCGGGAGGTGGTGGAGTTTGCTGGACATTGATCGTGACGGGCGGAAGACCCGGGTCGCTTTGATCAGCGGATCAGATGCGCCACTGCTCCTTGTGGCTGCCGCGGAGGTCGGTCACTTCACCGGCGCTGTTGATCGAAACATACCACGTGAGGGCGGTGGCGGCGACGATGGTGACAACGAGAACGCCGCCGACCAGCCAGGCGGGGAGTTCGCCCACGGCGAGAGCATTGTAAAAAGCGGACCAAGAGTTGATGGGTGGGCTGGCGTGCATGAAGATCTTGGTCATCCAAGCGACGATGATGATGGCAATGATGAAGACGTAGTTGCGTTTGAGGCGGCGGCCGACGGCCTCGAGTTTGCTGATTTTGAAGGAAGGAAGAATGAGGTCCTCGCAGACCAGCTTCTGCCAGTCGCCGCCGAGGAGCTTGGGATTGCGGGAGACGGTGGCGACCAGGAAGTGGGACTCGATCATGCGGACACGGCCGCGGAAGGCGTCATAGAAACGGTAACGCCGCGCTTCGATCCATAGCATCATCCAGACGATGACGAGGTTGAAAAAGAAGATGATGTGGGGGATGTCGCGGAAGGAGAAGGCCACGGTGACGATCGTGGTGGTGCTGGTGATGGCCCAGGTCGTGGTGATGTCGAGGCGCTGACGCCAGACCATGATGCGCCCGAGTTCCCCGCGGTAAAAGTGGGCCATGGCGTTGACATAGCACGGGTCGTGCAACTCGTCGCCGTTCGTGCGGGTGATGGAGCGGTCGCCGTCCATGAAATCAGCCCCGCTCCCGCTCGAGCAGGAGCGCGCGGGCCCGCTCGAGCTGCTCGCGCTCGCGCCGGGTCAGACTGGCCAGGCCGTCGCGGGAAATTTTCTCGAGAAGCGGATCGATGATGCGGTGCGGATCGACGGGTTCGGCGTCGGGGTCTTTGACCACGCGGAGGCGCGGGCGGCCGGTGCCTCGGGTGGCAGGGCGGAGACGGGACATGAAGTCGAACTTGTGCGCCGAGCCGTGCCGGATGGCATAATAGGCGAGGAATGCGGTGGCGAGGAGCACGAGCAGCTGGGGCCAATCCCGGACGGCGAGGAGCTGGAGGGAGGAAAGTCCGAGCAGGACCCAAGCAAAAACCTTGGCCGGGATCTGGAAGAGGAGTTGGGCACCCGGGTAGAGCGAGGCAAAGGCGAGGAAGACGGCGAAGTTGGCCCAGGCGTGGGAGAGGGTGAAGATTTGTCCGGTGACCAGCGCCGCCGCGAGCAGAAGCGAGGGGCCGAGGAGCAGGAAACCGAGGTAGAGGCGGACAAATCCCTTGCGCCCGAGGTATTGCTCCACGTCGCGGCCGAAGATGTAGACCATGACCAACGAGATGATGAACCAAGGATCGGGGCGATTGACGAAGGCGTAGGTGAAGCAGCGCCAGATTTCCCCGTGGCGGAGGGCGTCTTCGGTATTGAACCGGAATTTTTCGAGCAATCCTTCGGCGCCGGAGGCCAGCGCGACGGCGACGCCGATCATGGAGAGGACATAGAGAGCCACGATGATGGTCGTGGTATAAACCGGGACGCGGCCGACCCAAGTGATCGGGTCATAGTTTTCGGAGCTGCGGTGCGTGATCACTCAGGCCAGAAAATAGCGTGGTTTGGCTGGGGGGACAAGGAAGAGAGGGCTGAGGGATGAGTTGGAGACTTGAGGTAGAGGGCGGGGGTCCGCTGGGGCCGCGGACCCTAGCGGGGGATTTTCAGGCGTTTGATGGGTTTGAGGTAGGTGGTGAGTTGGTTTGGGGGGACGCGGGCGGCGGTGCCGTCGGTTTGAAAGATGCGGTCCCAGCAACGTTCGAAGCAGTGAGGGGTGAGGGGGGAGGAGACGGAGAGGGCGCGGGCGCCTTGGTAGAAGGCCAGGTCGCGGCGCTGGGCGGTGCCGCGGGTGACAATAAATTGGGCGCCGACGAAGAAGCGGTAGGCTTCGGGACCGGGGGAGCCGAATAATTGTTGATGGAATTCGTCAAGGGGGAGTTCGTGGCGGTCGGGGTTTTTACTCCAGGGGACAAAGAGGCGCCGTCCGCGGGGGTCGTCGGTGTCGGCGAGGAAGCCGAGCCAGTGGAAGTCGGGGACGGTGAACGAGCCTTCGGCCAGGTTGCAGAGAATTTTGTGGAGATCGGGGGCGTGGTCGAAGGGGTGGCCTTGGACGAAGACGGTGAGGTCGGCGAGGTTGTTGTGGCGTTCGGCGAGGTGGTGCAGGTAGGTGTGGGCTTCGCGGCCGAGGTTGGGGAGGGTGAGAGCGTGCGGGAGGTTGGCGCCTTTGTCATAGACGGTGACAGTGAAGGCGCGTGGCACGCGGCGGAGCCAGGCGAGGTCTTCGCTGTGGCGGGCGACGACGAGTTC
>JBBECM010000101.1:0-12460 GCA_040881855.1 Chthoniobacterales bacterium
CCGAAATTGACGTCCTCTTCTGCGAGCACCGCTCCAACGTCTACGAAACGTTCTCCGCCATTGCCGCCACGCGTTTCGAAATGTAGCGACGCCTCTGCCTCACTCAGCCGTCCCCAACTCTTTCCCCGAGTAATCGCAAATCCCCTTATTCTTCGCCTCGCGCACAAAATCAAAAAACAACGCCGCCTCCGGCCCCCAAGTTTCCTTCGCCGCCTCTGCCAAGGCCTGACTCACATTGAGGTCCGACAAATAAAGCAACCGGAAGGCCCGCTTGAGTTGCATCCGGGCCTCCGCCGACAACCCGGCCCGCCGCAACCCGATGGAGTTGAGACCAACCACCAGATTCAAACGAGAAGCGACAAGGTAGGGAGGAACGTCCTTACTGAAACCGGAATCCCCCTGCACCATGGCCAAAGAGCCAACCCTGACGAACTGGTGAAAAACCGAACCGCCGCCGAGAAAGGCGCCGTCGGCCACTCCCACATGACCCGCCAGGAGAACATTGTTGGCCACAATAACTCGGTCACCGATCCGGCAATCATGCCCGAGATGACATCCTGTCATAAGAAAGTTCCCATCCCCCACCACCGTGTCGCCCTTTTCCGCCGTGGCCCGGTTGATCGTCACATGCTCGCGGATCGTGTTGTTTTTCCCGATCCGCACCCCCGTATCCGTCCGGTTTTTCTCAAACCCAAGATCCTGCGGATTCGCCCCCAAGATCGTTCCGTGCCCCACCTTCGTCCCCTCGCCCAGCACCACGCGATGCTCCAAAATCACCTGCGCCCCCAGCACACAACCCGGCCCGATCTCGGACTCCGCGCCGATGATCGAATAAGGCCCGACCTCGACATCATCGGCCAACTTGGCCCCGCCGGCCACGATCGCGGTAGGATGGATATTCATGAAGAAGTTGAGAGTTGAGCGATGAGGGTTGAGGGAAAAACCAAGAAGCTCCTCTCCTTCTCCATTCTCTCCTACCCCTCTCTCAACTTTCAACCCTCAACCCTCAACTGCCGCTCAAAGCAATCCGTGCTCCTTGAAACTGAAATAAGGCGGAGCGCCCGCGCGCTCAAGGCCGATAATGACATGATCCAGCAGATGAATCTGCATTAAGTCTGCTGCCTCACGGATACGGCGGGTCAGGGCGCGGTCGGCCTCGCTCGGCGTCGGGTCGCCCGATGGATGGTTGTGCACCAGCACAAAGGCGTAAGCCCCGTGGCTGATGGCCGGACGCAAGATCTCCCGCGGATGGGCCAAGCTCTCGTTGATCGTCCCGAGCGAAACTTCCTCCATGTGGATCAACCGGTGACGCGCATCCAGCAGCACCACACGCAAAGACTCCCGCGGCAGGTTCTGCAGCAACGGACCCATGAAGGCATAAATTCTCTCCGGCGTGGCCAACGGCTCACTTTGCGCCGTCTGCCGCGCCAACCGCTTGCCCACTTCAAACGCCGCCGCCAACTCGCACGCCTTGGCCAGACCGACACCTTTGGCCAGCTTGCGAATCTCCTTCACGGTCAGCGCCGCCATCCGCGCCAACGCCCCGCCCGACGCTTGGATCATTTCCGCCCCCACATCGATTGCCGTCCGCCCCGGCGTCCCCGTGCGCAAAAAAATCGCCAGCAACTCCGCATCGCTCAAAGCCTCCGCCCCGCGGTGCATCAACTTCTCCCGCGGCCGCTCCTCCTCCGGCCAATCCTTGATCTTCGGCGTCGCCACGTCCCGGAGCATAATCAGCCCCCATGCGCTCGCACCAGTCTCGGGCGCGCTCTTTTCCGGGTTGTCGCGGCGCTTTGCCGTCGCCCGCGCCTCAGGAACTTCCCACTGCCCGCTTGATCAAAGCCTGCAAATACTCCGCCACCCCGCGCAGACCGGACGTGAACCGGTTTTCGTCCAAAGCCTTCAACTCCTCCAGCGCCTCTTCGACCAACTGCGCCGCCGCGGCCGCCGTCTGCTGCAACGCCCCGCGCTCGGCCAGCATGGTCACAATCTGCTCCGCCTCCACCTCCTCGCCCCCCAGCAGCAAGGCGCTCACTTTTTCGTGATCACCGCTGCGCCGCGCCGACTGCAGCAGGAAAATCAAGGGCAAGGTCAGCTTCCCCTTGCGCAGATCACTCCCCAACGTCTTGCCGATTTCCTCTTCGTCACCCACCAGATCGAGGCAATCATCGTAGACTTGGTAGGCCGTCCCGAGCTTCAACCCGAATTGCTTGAGCGCCCCGATCCGCTCCGGCGTCGTCTCGCTCAAAAACGCCCCCAATTCGGCCGCCGCCGCGAAGAGCGCCCCGGTCTTCATCTCGACGATTTTGTAGTAGTCCGCCACCGACAGCTTGAGATCGAATCGCCGCTGCGTCTGGATGATCTCCCCGGTGCAAACCTCGGCCGCCGCATCGGCGATGCGCCGCACTACCTCGGTTTCAGAAAAATTCGTGGCCAACCGCATGGCATGCGCCAACAAAGCGTCGCCCAAGAGCACGCTGATCGCATTGCCCCACTTGGCATTGACCGTCGGTTGCTCCCGGCGCAAATCGGCGCCGTCCATGATGTCGTCGTGCACCAATGTCGCGATATGGATCAGCTCGAGGATCACCGCCAGATCGACATGGCTAGAGGTGATCTTGCCCGTGGACCCGCCGGCCAGCAAGGCCAGGGCCGGACGCAACCGCTTGCCCGACGAATTGCAGACATAGTCCACATATCCCTCCATGGCAGGATCGAACGCCCGGGTCTGCGCGCGGATGCGTTCCTCCACGCTGTAAAGATGCGTGTTGATCAGCTCGAACGTTTTTTTGAACCGCGCCAGCGCGGCCGGATCGAGCGGGACTCGGGACAACTTGGTCGATTTCACTTCAATCCGTTTACGCGCGCGGCACCATTTCAGATCACTCCCGGCCGACCTCAGGGGGCTTTCCTCTGCAAAATCGCCCGCAGAATCCCCAGCGGCAACGCCACCGCCACACCCATGAGCAGCGCCACTTTCCATCCGGGAATGACGCGCGCCTTGTCCGCCGCCACCGCCGTCAGCGCCGCATGCACCACGTCTTCCACCGGCACGGTCAACTCCCCGGGCGAACTCCACTCCGGTTCCCCCGTCCCGCGCGATGCCACTTGGCCGAACTCCGTCTCCGCCGGTCCCGGCAACACCGCCGTCACCGTGACCCCCGTGTCGCGCAGTTCCATGCGCAGCCCGTCGCTGAAGCTGTTCACGTACGCCTTCGTCGCCGCATAGACCGACATGTGGGGCATCGGGATCAGCCCCGCGATCGAGCTCACATTGAGGATCGCCCCGCGTCCGCCCGCCCTCAGCATCGGGAGCAAATGATGCGTCAACCGCGTCAGCGCCACCACATTCAGCTCCAGCATGGCATGAATCTTCGCCCAGTCCCCCGTAGCGAACGGCCCCCGGTCGCCCATCCCCGCGTTATTGACCAGAAAGTTGACCCGGATCTTCTCCCGCTCCAACCACTCCACAAAATCCCGGTCCTGGTTCTCGCGCGTGACATCCATGGCGTAAACGTGGATCCGCACCGACGGATGACGCGCCTCCAAATCCGCTTTGAGTGCGTCCAGGTTCCCGGCCCGCCGCGCCACGAGCACAAGCGTCCCCGCGACCGGCGCCAACTGACGCGCAAACTCCGCTCCCAGCCCGGCCGAAGCGCCCGTAATCAAAGCAGTGCATCCCTCGAAAAATCGCATATTCTCAATCCATGATAGTGCAGCAAATCGGAAATCAAAGCCCCTTCAGAACCAAAGACGGGTCCACCATCCGCAGCATCCTCGACCGCACCAACGCGCCCGTCGAAAAGCAAAGCCTGGCCGAGGCCATCATGGCACCGGGCCAGTCGACCGAACGCCACCACCACAAAATCTGCGAGGAATTTTACTTTCTCCTCGAGGGCGACGCGCTGATGGAAATCGACGGCGAAACCCGCGAGGTCGGCCCCGGTGATGCCATCCTCATTCCGCCCGGCGCCCGCCACCAGATCACGGCCAAAACAAAACTCCGCTTCCTCTGCCTCTGCTCCCCACCCTACGACCACGCGGACACTTTTCTCGATTGATACCCCGCACCAAAACACCGGTCCTCCGGAAAAAACATGCAAACTATTAGCGCAACTTATCCTTGCCCCCGTGCTGCTTCTGGGGGACAACATTTTCATGCTGCAGCGCATTGACCACCTCGGCATTGCGGTGCGCTCGCTGGAGGACTCCATTCCTTACTACGAACAGGCCCTCGGCCTGAAGTGCGGGCCCGTCGAGGAAGTGCCGGGCCAGAAGGTCCGCACCGCCTTCTTCCACGTCGGGGAAGCCCACCTCGAACTCCTCGAGCCGACTTCCCCCGACAGCCCCATCGCCAAATTTCTCGAAAAAAACCCCCACGGCGGCGTGCATCACGTGGCTTTCGCCACCGACGACATCGAGGGCCAGCTCGCGCAGGCCAAGGGCGCCGGCTGCCAGCTCATCCACGAGAAAGCTTTCCAAGGCGCGGCCGGCAAACTGGTCGCCTTTCTCCACCCGAAATCCACCCAAGGCGTGCTGACCGAATTCTGCGCACCGCTTGGGGCGCAGCCATAAGACCCGCATGCCCATCGACGAAAAACTCCTCCACGACCTCGACGAACGCCGGGCCAACGCCCTCGTCAGCGGCGCCCCCGCCAAGGTCGAGGAGCGCCACGACAAAGGACTCCTCACTGCCCGCGAACGCGTCGACTCCCTCTTCCAACCCGGCTCGTTCCAGGAATTCGGCATGTTCGCCGAACACCAGTGCACCAACTTCGGCATGGAGGATAAAAAACTCCCCGCCGATGGCGTCATCACCGGCGTCGGTCTCATGGATGGCCGCCCCATCGCCGCCTTCAGCCAGGACTTCATCGTGGCCGGCGGCTCGCTCGGCCGCGTCCACGCGCAGAAAATCTGCGACCTCATGGACTACGCCCAGCGCGCCGGCGTGCCCATCGTCGCCTTCAACGACTCCGGCGGCGCCCGCATCCAGGAGGGCGTCCTCTCCCTCGCCGGCTACGGCCAGGTCTTCTTCCGCAACGTCCTCCTCTCCGGCGTCGTCCCGCAGATCGCCGTCATCGCCGGACCCTGCGCCGGCGGCGCAGCCTATTCGCCGGCGCTCATGGATTTCCTTATCATGACCAAGACCGGGGCCAGCATGTTCATCTGCGGCCCGGAAGTCATCAAAGCGGCCACCGGCCAGGTCACCACCATAGACGAGATCGGGAGCGCCGCGGCCCACGCCACGGTCAGCGGCAATGTCCATTTCGTGGCCAACGACGACGGGCACGCCATCGAGATCGTGCGCAAGCTCCTCTCCTTCCTCCCGGCCAACAATCTCGTCGACCCGCCGCACCGCCCGACCCCGGAACTCGACCTCTCGGACGTTCCCGCCTTCGAGGAGATCATTCCCGGGGACCCCAAGAAACCCTTCGACGTCCACCACGTCATCGAAGCCCTTGTCGACGACGCCGACTTCCTCGAGGTCCACATGGAATGGGCCAAAAGCATCGTCGTGGGCTTCGCCCGCATCCAGGGCATCGTCACCGGCATCGTGGCCAACCAGCCGATGGTCCGCTCCGGCACGCTCGACATCGACAGCTCGGACAAAGCCGCACGCTTCATCCGCTTCTGCAACCTCTACAGCATCCCCATCGTCACCCTCGTCGACGTCCCCGGCTTCATGCCCGGAGTCGCGCAGGAACGCGGCGGCATCATCCGCCACGGTGCGAAAATGCTCTTCGCCTACGCCGCGGCCACCGTGCCGAAGATCACCGTCATCATGCGCAAAGCTTACGGCGGCGCGTACCTCGCGATGTGCAGCCGCGACCTCGGGGCCGATATGGTCTTCGCCTGGCCCACGGCCGAGATCGCCGTGATGGGCGCGGAGGGCGCGGTGAAAATCGTCTTCCGCCGCGAGATCAAGGACGCCGCCGATCCGGCAAAAGAGGAGGCCGCGCTGGTCAAAAAATACCGCGAGGAATTTTCCTCGCCCTACCAGGCCGCGGCCAACGCGCAGATCACCGACGTCATCCGCCCCGCGCACACCCGCGCCGCCGTGGCCATGGCCCTGCGCAACACGCTCTCCAAACGCGAAACCCGCCCGCCCAAGAAACACGGCAACATCCCGATGTGATTTATGAAAAAGCTCCGCGTCACCGTCGACGGCAAAGCCTACGATGTTCTCGTCGAAATCCTCGACGAAGGCGCGCCCCCGGCGCCGGCCAATCCCGGCGCCCACCCCGCGCACGTCGAATCCGCCCACGTCTCCGCCCCGCCGGTCTCCGCCCGATCCGGTGGCGGCACCGCCGCAGCGGGCGACGTGCCCAGCCCGCTGGCCGGCAAGGTCGTCTCCATCGATGTCCGCCCCGGCCAGTCGGTGGAAGCCGGAGCTCAACTCCTGACCCTCGAGGCCATGAAAATGAACACCTATGTCTTTGCACCAGCCGCCGGCACGGTGAAGGAAACTCTCGTCGCCCCCGGCGATGCCGTGGCCGAAGGACAGGTGCTGGTCAGAATGTCCTGAACGATGCCCCTCTTTCCCGCGACTCTCGCCCTCACCCTGCCGGAATACCCGACGCTGGCCGACAGCCTGCAATACCAGCTCACCGGATTCCTCGTCGTCGTTTTCACCCTGGGCTCACTCGCCGCCCTCGTGGGTTTGCTCGGACGCATCTTCGCCGCCCTCGACAAGCGCCGCGGGCCGGCGGGCGCCGCCGCGAAAACCGCCTTGCCCGCTCATCCTGCCGCACCGGGTGATGAAATTTCCCCCGCCATCCTTGCCGCCATTGCCGGCGCCGTGGCTGCCGCCCTGGGCGACAGCCGTTTTGCCATCCGCAGCGTGCAGATGGCCGACCCGCGGCAAAATCTCGTATGGAGCGCCGAGGGGCGACGCAGCATCTACGCCTCGCGCCACGTCCGGTGACCATCCTGCTCGACATCCTCCACGACTTCGTCGCGTTCTTCCAGCTGACCGCGTTCTCGTCCGTGACTTGGCAAATGGCCACCATGTGGGTGGTCTGCGGCGTCCTCTTCTATCTCGGAGTCCACAAGAAATTCGAACCCCTCCTCCTCGTGCCGATCGCTTTCGGCGCCCTTCTGGCCAACCTCCCGACCGAAGGAATGATCACCAGCCGCGTGCTGGCCGACGGCCTCGTCGAAACAGGGGTCCTCACCGTGCACGGCACCCCGCTGGATACCGGCGGCTTCCGCATCGACCACATCACGGGCGGTCTCTATGACTTTCTTTATCAGGGCATCAAACTCGAGATCTTCCCCCCGCTCATTTTCCTCGGGATCGGCGCGCTGACCGACTTCGGTCCGCTCATCGCCAACCCCCGGACCCTTCTCCTCGGCGCCGCGGCGCAGCTCGGCGTGCTCGCCACCTTCCTCGGAGCCGGACTGCTCGGCTTCAATGCGCAGCAGTCCGCCTCCATCGGCATCATCGGCGGGGCGGACGGGCCCACTGCCATCTTCCTTACCTCCAAGCTCGCACCCGAACTCCTCGGCGCCGTGGCCGTGGCCGCCTACACCTACATGGCTCTCGTCCCGCTTATCCAGCCACCAATCATGCGCGCGCTGACCACGGCGAAAGAGCGCAAAATCCGCATGCAGTCCCTCCGCCAGGTTTCGCGGCTGGAGAAACTTGTCTTTGCCCTCCTTGTCACCGTCACCGTCATTCTTCTCGTCCCCGCAGCGGCCCCGCTCATCGGCATGCTCATGTTGGGAAATTTCCTGCGCGAGTGTGGAGTGACCGAGCGCCTGCTCAAGGCCTCACAGACTGAAATCATCAACGTCGTGACCATCTTCCTCGGCACCAGCGTCGGCATCACCATGGCCGGGGAGAATTTTCTCCGCCCGCAAACCCTCCTCATCATCGCCTTGGGCATCGTCGCCTTCGGGCTCGGAACCGCCGGCGGCGTCCTCGCCGCCAAATTGCTCAATCTTTTCTCCCGCCGCAACCCGATCAACCCGCTTATCGGCTCGGCCGGCGTCAGCGCCGTCCCCATGGCCGCCCGCGTCTCGCAAGTCGAGGGACAGAAGGCCGACCCCGCCAACTTCCTCCTCATGCACGCCATGGGCCCGAACGTCGCCGGTGTCATCGGCACCGCCGTCATCGCGGGCTACTACATCGCCACGCTGGGGAAATAAATGACCCAGGCCATCCGCACCCGCGCGTGGCGCGGCTGGACACTCCACGAAGCCGAGGTCCTCGGCTCGACCAACGACCACGCGCGCGACCTTCCGCCGTGGCATGCCATCCGCGCGAAAAGGCAGACCGGGGCACGCGGACGCCACGGACGCCGCTGGTCATCCGGCGAAGGCGGGCTCTGGATTTCCGTCGTCTTGCCCCTCGATCCGCCCGGCCGCGGATGGTCCGCCTTTCCCCTCGCCGCCGGGCTTGCCGTGGTCTCCACGTTGCGCGGACACGACCTCACCCGGGCCCGCCTCCGCTGGCCGAATGATGTCCTCATCGGACCGAAAAAAATCTGCGGTATCCTCATGGAAAAATTCGCCCCGGATCGTGTTGTCGTCGGCCTCGGACTCAACGTGACCAACAATCCCGCCACCGATCCCGGGTTGGCCGCCATCGCCACGTCGCTCGCCGCGGAGCTGCCCATCGCGCCGCCGATCGAAGACATCTACGAGGAAATTCTTATCGCCCTGCGTGTCCTGCATGGACGCGTGGCCGAGGAAGGTTTTGCTGTGCTGGCTGGCGACATCAACCGCCATTGGGGCGGAACCCGCGAAGTCGAATTGCAGGTCCACAACGACACCATCCGCGGCCCGTTCCTCGGCATCGACACCCGCGGCGACCTCCTCGTGGAAATCGAGGGCCACCCGGTCAGCCACTCCGCGGCGCACGTCCAACTCATGCGCGAGGTTTGAGCGATAGGTAGGGCGGGGCCTCCCGGACCCGCCGCCTGCATCGATGATAATGCTCCCAGCGCGTCGAGGACGCCGCGCCCTACCCAAATACCACTTGCCCACACGCACCCGCCCCCGCGACATTATCTTTTTCATGACCGACTTCAAATTCAACGCCGACGGCTTCATCCCCGTCATTGTGCAAGAAGCCGCCGACACACAGCCTGCGCGCGGTCGCGTGCTCATGATGGCGTGGATGAACCTCGAGTCTTTGCACAAAACCCTCTCCACGGGAAAAATGCATTACTGGAGTCGCTCGCGGAACAAACTCTGGTTCAAAGGCGAATCGAGCGGACACACCCAAGACGTCGTCCGCTGGTATGCCGACTGCGACAAGGACTGCCTGCTCTTCGAAGTGAAGCAAACCACCGGCGCCTGCCACACCGGGTACGAGAGCTGCTTCTTCCAAGGCTATGACATGCAGGGCGCCCTGCTCGCCGTGGAGGAATCGCCGGCTTTCGATGCCGGGAAAGTCTACGTGAAGTAGTTTTCCATGGCAGAACAGGCCATCGATTTCCTTCCGCTCGCCGCGCGCCTCGGACCTTCCCTCCTCCGCCGGCGCCTTCAGGCCCAAGCCGACCTGCGCGCCCGGCTTGTCCACCAGGGCGAAGGTCCGCTCGCGGTCGAACGCGTCATTCCGGTCGATCGCATCATCACAAGAATCCTCGCCATCTCCGGTTTCGCCGCCCGCGGCCGCGCCAACTGCCTCGACATCCGCACCGTGACCCGCGGGCAGCCGCTGGCCAATCTCCCCGCCGCCTTCGACGGTTTCCGACTCCTCCACATCACCGACCTCCACCTCGACTGCGTTGAAGGTTTCACCGGCCGTCTCATCGATCTGATCGAACGCACCCCGCACGATCTCGCCGTCATCACCGGAGACTTCGCCGACCATGCCGCCGGTTACTTTCACGACTGCCTCGGCGACATCCGCCGCATTGCCGCCGCGCTCGGACCGGGAGCACTCGCCATCCTTGGCAACCACGACATCATCGAAATTGTCCCGCACCTCGAAGCAACCGGGCTCCGCGTGCTCCTCAACGAAAACACCTTGCTCGAGCGCGATGGAGAAAAGCTCTGGATCGCCGGCACCGACGACCCGCATTTCTACCGCACCCACGATTTCGAAGCCGCGCGCCGGGGAATTCCCCAAGGCGCCTGCAGCATCCTGCTCACCCACACGCCCGAGGTTTACGACGAAGCGCGCCATTACGGCTTCAACTTCATGCTCTGCGGACACACCCACGGCGGCCAGATCTGCCTCCCCGGCGGATTCGCCCTTGTGCGCAACGGCCGGTGCCCGCCCGCGCAATTCGCCGGCGCGTGGACCCATCATGGCTTGCACGGCTACACCTCGCGCGGCACCGGTTCCTGCGGCGTCCCCGCCCGCTTCCACTGCCCGCCGGAGATCACCGTGCACGTGCTGCGCCGACGGGTCTGACCCCGCAAAGCTATGGCAGCAACTCCGCGATCTGCACCGCGTTCAAAGCCGCCCCCTTGAGCAACTGGTCGCCGCAAATCCAGAAGCTGAGACCGTTATCGAGGGCGCAATCGACGCGCAGGCGCCCGATCTCACAATCGTCCTTCCCCGCCACATGGAGCGGAACCGGGTAAGCATGACGCGAAGGCTCGTCGACCACCCGCAGGCCCGGCGCTCCGGTCAAAGCCGCGCGCGCCGAGGCCACCGAGACCGGACGCTCGAACTCGGCGCTCACCGCCACGCTATGCGCGCGGTAGACCGGCACGCGTACGCACGTGACCGAAGCCCGGAAATGGGGAAGGTCCATGATCTTGCGCCCCTCGTTTTCCATCTTCATTTCTTCCTTCGTGTAGCCGGTTTCGAGAAAGGCATCGACTTGCGGGATGACGTTGAAAGCAATCTGCCACGGATAAACGGAACGCGGCGCTTCCTCCCCGCGGGCCAAGGCCTCGACCTGCGTCTTCAATTCCTCGATGGCCATCGCCCCGGAACCCGAGACCGCCTGGTAACTCGAAGCCCAAAGACGCTTCAACCCGAAAGCGCGGTGCAACGGCCAGAGCCCCATCAAAGTGATGGCCGTCGTGCAGTTCGGGTTCGCGATGATGCCCTTGTGGGCGCGCGCCGCTTCGGGGTTGATCTCCGGGACAACCAGGGGCACGTCGGGGTCCATGCGGAAAGCGGACGAATTGTCGATGACCACCGCGCCGGCCCGGACCGCCGCCGGTGCGAATTCCTTCGAAATCCCGCCGCCCGCGCTGAAGAGAGCAAAATCGACCCCGTCGAAGGATGCCGCGGTAAGTTCCCGCACCTCGAGCGGCTCGCCGCGGAAATCGAGCTTCTTCCCGGCCGATTTGGCCGAGGCCAGCAAAGTGAGCCGTCCGACGGGAAAATTCCGCCGTTCCAGCACGCGCATCATCTCGATGCCCACCGCGCCGGTTGCACCCGCGATCGCCACATGGTAATTCCTGCCCATCGGAAAAAAGTCGAAACTACCATCCCGGCGACCCGTGGCGAACAAGAAAGCGCACGCCGTCCGGCCCGCGCAATCCATCGTCGTGGACGTCGCCTCGCAATCGCTCCGCCTGCTCGAGGGACGCCGGACAGCGGCCGAGTTCCCCGTCTCCACGTCGAAGTTCGGGCTTGGCTGGGCGGAAGGAAGCTACCGGACGCCGACCGGGCGCTTCCGCATCGCGCGGAAAATCGGTGGGAATGCCCCGGCTTGGACGATTTTTCGCGCGCGCCGGGACACCGGACGCCGGGCCGCGGCGGGAGGCGACGAGGATCTGGTCCTGACCCGCATCCTCACCCTCGAGGGGTTGCAAAAGCGGAACGCCAACACGCTGCGGCGCTACATCTACATCCACGGCACCAACCAGGAGCATCTCATCGGCACGCCCGCCAGCCACGGTTGCATCCGGTTGCGCAACGCGGACATGATCACGCTGCACGACATGGTGGCGCCCGGCACGCCGGTCCGGATCGTTGCCCCGCGCGCGCGCCGGATCGCCCGGATCTGAAATTCCGTGCCGATTTTCGTTGTCCGCCGCGGAGGACATGGCAGCATGGAAGATTCAGTTTTTAACGGAAGGAGGTGAATCTGGAATGAATATCGTCAAACTTATCGCTATCGTGGCCTTCGCGGCCGCTTCTTTGGGCCTCAGCGCCTGTGCGAGCAAGCCGCAGCCGGCTCCCGCTCCCGTCAGCTACAGCAAGTAAGCTGGCCTCACACAAAGGGGGGGATCAGTCCCTTTTCTGCCAAGCCGCGGGCAACCGCGGCTTGGTTTTTTTCTATCCGGTCGCGAGATCCAAAATCCGCGCGGATGCAGCCCAGCCCTCCGGCGGCTCCACGCTACTCTGGTACGATTTCTTCCCGCGGAGCGACTGGCGTTGGGCGCGCTCCTCGTCCGAGCAATGCACGCGCAGCAGCACATCGCACGAATCGAGGCGTTCCCACGGACGAATGGCGACATAAACCACGACCGACTTCCCCGACGTCCACCGCGAAAACGGTGCCAGGTTGTCGCGGGACGTGCCCTTGGCTTCGAACCTCCG
>JBBECM010000102.1:0-12382 GCA_040881855.1 Chthoniobacterales bacterium
GCTCGATGGCGCTTCCCGCGCCATCCTCTCTTGGGACATCCGCCCGCAGATGCGCTCAGGCAAGGATGGGCACAAAGGACTCGCATCTGTATCCTGCATTCGTGTCAACCTTGACACCCCCAATGCGCTTATCGCGTAGTTACCCCATGGCCAAGATGACCCGCAAAAAGTTTGCCAAGATGCTCAAGGATTACCGAGATCGCCGCCGATTTACCCAAGAGGAAGCGGCGGCCAAACTCGAGGTCTCCGTGCGAACACTGCAGAACTAGGAAATCGCCCGGAACATGCCGCGGGGATTCGGTCTTGGTGCTCTTCTCAAAGTTATCGCCCCCAAATGATCCTTCATCTTTCGCAGGCTGTGGCCAAAAGGCTCAAGTGCAACCTTTCGTTCAATAAGGATCGTGTCGCGCAGACCGGCCGGGAGGATTCGTGGAGCGCGGATATTTTCCGCATAAAGCGTGGAGGAACACATGCGTTGGTCATGCATGACGCTTCCTTGTGGCCCTTTGTTATCGACCTCAGTGATTGCCGCACCTACGAAACTTTCCTCAAGGCACTGCTCATCAACATTGAGATGTCTTACGCTCTCATCGGGCGGGACTTCGACGGCGCTAATGTCACCGTGATCGCCACCAAACGCAGCAACCGCAGCATCATCGGGTCGATGAACAACGCGATCTTTCTGCTCACCGCCCGCATCGGGAACTCGCTGGCCGCTGGTGGGCGGATCGATTGGGCGGAGATCCAGGCCGATCTCTCCCGCACTCCATTCATGTCGCTCGACGGCATCTTTCCCTACAAAGCCTGGGCACGCTTAGCTGGTAATCCGCTTTGACGCCGCACGCTCCTTAGATGGAGCAAATACCGGCGGAAGTTGCGCGCAAGATTCTCAACCGCGACTTTAGCAATCTCGTCAGCAGGGTGCAGTCAGGTGGCAAGCTTGCCCGGGGTGGCAGGCGTGGCTAGGTGCGCGAAGAACGACTTTGCTGGTTCTCTGTAAGTCGTTGATTGAGAGGGAGCCGGCAGTCGGATTCGAACCGACGACCGCCTGATTACAAATCAGGTGCTCTACCAGCTGAGCTATACCGGCGAATAAAGAGGCAAATTAACTCAAATCCCGAGGCCGGGCAATCCCCCGAGTCCGCCGGCGACTTGGCCCATGGTGTCGGACTGGAGCTTGCGGGCGGCGTCCTGGGCTTCGCGGACCGCGGAGAGGACGAGGTCCTCGAGCATTTCGACGTCCTGCGGGTCGACCACTTCGGCGGCGATCTTGATCGCGGTGATGTCCCCTGCCCCGCTGACGCTGATATTCACTTTGCCGCCGCCGGACGAGACGTCGATCATCTGCTCGGCGAGATCGCTTTGCGCTTTGGCCAGGCGCTCCTGCATTTTCTGCGCCTCTTTCATCATTTTCTGGATGTTCATGATTTTTCCTCCGGTTCGAGCGTGGCCCCGAACAGCTCGATGGCCGCCTCGATGCCCGCGTCGTTCTCGAAATCATCGGCCGTCGGCACCGGCGACGCCGCGGAAACGGCCGCGGCCACCACCTCGCCGGTTGCCTCGGGACGAAAGGCCACGGCACGGCCGGTGGTTTGCTGCCATAGTTCCTCGATAAGTTTCCCCTGCTCCTTGGCGTGGGGCGTCTTGAGTTGTTTGTCCTGGTTCCGCGGGAACACGACTCGAAGCGTGCCGTCCTCCTCGGCAACCTCGCCCGCGGAGTCGAGCCATGCACTGAGCAGCGGGTTGCGGGCGTTGATCTCTTGCGCGATGGACTGCCAAATGCCGCGGACATCGCGGACATCGCGGACCTCGCGGGCGGGCGCGGCGGGCTTGGCGGACTCGGCGACGGTGGCAGGTTTGGCCGCCACGGGCGCGGCGGGTTTCGGCGCGGCCGCGCGCGGGGCCGAGCGGACCGGTGCGGGTGCCGGCGCACCGCCGCGCAAGGCGGCGAGCGTAGCAAGGACCTCGTCGAGGTCGGCCGTGTGCAGGAGTTGGATGCCCTTGATCACCGCGATTTCCAGCGGGAGTTTTTTGTCGGGCGAATAGCGGAGGCCGGCCTCGGCGGCGGACAAAACTTCGAGCAACTCGGTGAGCTTGCGCGCGGTGAAGCGTCCGCGCAGCGGCACGAGCAATTCCCCGCGGCGCCCGGGAGCATCCTTGCCCGTCACTTCGGCGACAAGCAGGTCGCGGTTCATCGAGACCAGGTCGGACAAAAGGCGTCCGAGGTCTTTCCCTGCTTCGGACCGGGCCGCGACCAGTTCGAGGGCGGCGGCCGCGTCGCCGCCGAGGATGTGTCCGCCCAGCGCGGCCACTTCCTCCGCCGAGGCGAAGCCGAAGATCGAGAGCACATCCCCTTCCGTGACCTTCTCGCCGCAGAAAGAAACAACCTGGTCGAGCATGGACTCGGCATCGCGCATGCCGCCCTCGGCAGCGCGGGCGATGACTTCCGCCGCGGCGGGATCGAGCACCACTTTCTCCTGCTTGGCGATGGCCAGCAGGTGCTTGGCCGCGACCTCGTCGCGGATGGGTTGCAGATCGAAACGCTGGCAGCGGCTGATGATGGTGGCGGGAAGTTTGTGCGCCTCGGTCGTGGCGAAAAGGAATTTCACGTGGGGCGGCGGCTCCTCCAGCGTCTTGAGCAGGGCATTGAAGGCCGCGTTGCTCAGCATGTGCACCTCGTCGATGAGATAGATGCGGTATTGGCCGCGGGTCGGGAGGAAACGGACATTTTCCCGCAGGTCGCGGATCTGCTCCACGCCGTTGTTGCTCGCGCCGTCGATCTCGAGGACGTCGAGGCTGTTGCCACCGGCGATCTCGCGGCAGGGGTCGCACTCGCCGCAGGGGGTTTCGGTCGGGCCTTTGACGCAATTGAGCGCCTTGGCGAAAATGCGCGCGGTGGACGTCTTGCCCACCCCGCGAGGTCCGACAAAAAGGTAAGCGTGGGCCAGGCGGTCGCTTTTGATCGCGTTGCGCAGTGTGCGGACCACGGCATCCTGGCCGAGGACTTCATCGAAGACCTGCGGACGGTATTTGCGGGCGAAAACCTGGTAACTCACGGACGGAGACACTAGCGCATGGTCGGCACCGGTGCGGAGGAATTAATGCCGGAAGTGGCGTTTTCCGGTCAGGATCATAGCCAGATCGCGTTCGTCCGCCGCCTGGATGACCTCGGCGTCGCGGACCGATCCGCCCGGTTGGATGGCGGCGGTGGCCCCGGCCGCGGCCGCGGAGACCAGGCCGTCGGGAAACGGGAAAAACGCGTCGCTGGCCACCGCGCTGCCCGCGAGGGACAACCCCGCCTCGCCCGCTTTCCACACCGCGATGCGCACCGAATCGACGCGCGACATCTGGCCCGCGCCGATACCCAGGGTGCGGTCGGGGCCGGCGAAGACGATGGCGTTCGATTTGACGTGCTTGACCACCTTCCATCCGAAGTCCATGGCCCGCATCTCGGCGTCGGTCGGCGCCCGCCGCGTGGCCAGGCGCCCGCCGGAAGCGGACTCGCCGGCCACATCGTGGTCCTGCACGAGGAATCCGCCGATGACCGAACGGACATCGCGGGGCGCGGGCGACGGAACGCCGCGCAGGCGCATGAGGCGGAGGTTTTTCTTTTTCTGCAGGACGGCCAACGCCGCCGGGGTGAAGTCCGGGGCGATGATGACTTCGCTGAAAATTTCCGCGATGGCCGCGGCCAGGGCCTCGTCCACCGGACGGTTGGCCATGATGATGCCGCCGAAAGGGGCCTGACGGTCGGTGGCGAAAGCCTTGTCCCACGCGGCGCGCAAATCGGCGTCGCTTCCCACCCCGCACGGGTTGGTGTGCTTGAGGATGGCCACCGTGGGCTCGATGAATTCCCCGATCAGGTCGACCGCCGCCGTGATATCGAGGATGTTGTTGTAGGAAAGTTCCTTGCCGTGGAGCTGGTCGAGATGCTCGCAGAACCGTCCGTAAAGCTCGGCCGTCTGGTGCGGGTTCTCGCCGTAGCGCAGGCCGGCGGCCAGCGGTTCCCCGCAGACAAACGGGGCGCCGTCCGCGCCGGACTGCAAATAATCAGCAATGGCGCGGTCGTAGTCCGCGGTGAGGGCGAAAACTTTGGCGGCAAGGCGCGCGCGCAAAGCCGGGGTCGTCGCCCCGCCGTTCGCCTCCATTTCGCGCGACACCGTGTCATAGTCGGCCGGATGGCAGACCACGGTGACCGCGCCGTGGTTTTTCGCCGCGCTGCGGAGCATGGCCGGACCCCCGATGTCAATGTTCTCGATGGCTTCCTCCAGGGTCACATCCGGGCGGGCCACGGTCTGGCCGAACGCGTAGAGATTGACCACGACCAGATCGATCGGCGCGATCCCGTGGGCCGCGGCCTGCTCCACGTGCGCGGGCAAATCGCGGCGGTAAAGCAGTCCGCCGTGGATTTTCGGATGCAGCGTCTTGACCCGCCCGTCGAGCATTTCGGGGACACCGGTGTGTTCGGAGACGTCCTTGACCGGCAACCCGGCGTCGCGCAAGGCCTTCGCCGTGCCGCCGGTGGAAAGCAACTCGACCCCGGCCTCATGCAAGGTGCGGGCAAAACCGGCCAGACCGGTTTTGTCGGTGACGGAAAGAAGGGCGCGGCGGATCCTCATGCCACGGCCGCCTCGGGGACGGAGGCAGGATGATGGAATTGCATTTCGTAAAGCGTGCGGTAGTCATCCGAGGTCCGCAGCAACTCGGCATGCGTGCCGGTGGCCGCGATCCTTCCCCCGCTCATTACGGCGATGAGATCGGCGGTGAGGACGGTGGACAACCGGTGCGCGATGGCCACCACGGTCTTGCCGGTGGCCAGCTTTTCCAGGGCCGACTGGATCATCCGCTCGCTCTCGGAATCGAGGGCCGATGTGGCTTCGTCGAGCAGGAGAATAGGCGCGTTCTTGAGCAGCGCGCGCGCGATGGCCAGGCGCTGCTGCTGGCCGCCGGAAAGGAGACATCCTTTGTCGCCCACCACGGAGTCGTAGCCTTGCGGCTGCGCGAGGATAAATTCATGGGCATAGGCCTGCCGCGCGGCATCCTCCACTTCCTCCTTGGTGGCGTCCGGCCGTCCGAACCGGATGTTGTTGAAGATGGTGTCATGGAAAAGGAAAGTGTCCTGCGTGACGATGCCGATATGGCTGCGCAGGGATTCGATCTGCAGGGTGCGGATGTCGTGGCTGTCGAGACGGACCGTGCCCTGCTGCGGATCATAAAAACGGAGGATGAGCGAAAGGATCGTGCTCTTGCCCGCGCCGCTGGGTCCGACCAGGGCCACGCGTTGTCCGGGGGCAACCCGCAGATTGACCCCGCGCAGGGCCGGCGCGTGCGGACCATAGGAAAAGCCGACCTCTTCCAGCACGATCTCGCCGCGACAGGCGGGCAGAATGACGGCGTCATCCGCCTCCGTGACCGTGCGCGGGCGCCGCATGAGTTCGAAAATACTCGTCGTGGCGGCCAGGCACTTCTGCAGCTGCAGATGGATGCGGCTCAGGGACTTGACCGGCTCGTAGAGCAGGAAAATTCCCGCCATGAGGGCGAGGAATTTGGCCGCGCTCAGCTCCGCGAGATAAACATAGAAGAGCGCGATGCCCACGCCGACCGCGGCGACAATCTCGACCAGCGGCGTGGTGATTTCGGTGCTCTTCTTGACCCGCAGCGAGTTGCGGAACTGGCGCAGCGTCGCGTTCTCGAACAATCCGGTCATGAGCTTCTCCCGGGCGAACGACTTGATCACGCGGATGCCCGAGAAGGTTTCCTGCAGTATGACATTCATTTCGCCGGCCAGCTGCTCCTCGGCCTTGCCCGCCTTGCGCACCTTGCGGCCGTAGATGGCCACCGGAATGATGCAGATCGGGAAGAGCACGAGGGTGATCAGGCTGAACTTCCAGTCGATGTAGAGCACGGCCGCCATGCCGGTGACCAGGGCGATGGGCTGCTTGAAAAGATTGACGCTCAACTGCGACAGCGTGCTCTGCGCGACTTTGGTGTCGTTCATGACCCGCGACATGAGGCGTCCCGTGCGGGCCTGGTCGAAGAATTCCATGCTCTGCGAGACGATGCTGCCGAAGAGTTTGCTCCGGATGTCATTGAGGACACGGAGGCTGACCCATGACATCTGGTAGGCGTTGAGGTAGGAAAAAAATCCCCGCAGGATCATGACGAAAGGGACGAGCAGGCAGGCCAGCAGGACGCCATCGACCCGCCCGCCGCCGCCCGAGACGACAGCCGCGTGGATCGCTTCCTGGTCGGCCCCGCCGGGAAAAACCCGGTCTCCGACGTATTTCACGATGATCGGAATCGAACCGTTGAGCAGCGCGTAGAGCACGCCCATGGCCACCCCGATGGCGAAACGGCGGCGGTAGGGATGGAGATAGGCGAGCAACTCGGCGTAGGGACGCCATTGCGCCCCGAAGCTCTGGCCGAAAGTTTGGCGCGGCTTGGACATCGGTTAAACGGTGCGGAACTCCCGCTCCGGACGCGCAGGCTAACAGCAAACCGCGGCGCGGCAAATCCCGCGTGCGCCGGCGCCGGGATTGACGCGCCGGCCGCCCGGCGCGCATGCTCCGATTCGCCGTGACCGAACAGCCACTTCCCGGATTCCACCTCGTGCGGCATCCGCTGGCCGACCTCAAGGTGTCCGCCCTGCGCGACCGGCACACCCCGCCGCCCGAATTCCGGCGCCTCCTGCAGGAACTCGCACAGCTTGTCGCCTACGAGGCACTGCGCGATTTCGAGACCGTGCCGTCGACCGTGCAAACCCCGCTCGGCTCCGCGCCCGGCGCGCGCGCGGCGCGTCCGCTCGTGCTCGTCCCCGTCCTCCGCGCCGGCCTGGCCATGGCCGACGGCGTCCTGCGCATGTTCCCCGCCGCCGCGGTCGGTCATATCGGCATGTTCCGCAACGAGGAAACCCTCGAGCCGGTGAGCTACTATTTCCGTTTGCCGCCCGGCGCGGGCAACGCCCACGTCCTCCTCCTCGACCCCATGCTGGCCACCGGCAACAGCCTTGCCGCGGCGGCGGAGCGCCTGAAGAAGGAAGGCATCCCGAAAATGACCTGCGCCTGCATCGTGGCCTCGCGGCCGGGTGTCGCGCGTCTGCGTGCCGCGCATCCGGATATGACAATCTACGGGGCCGCGCTTGACGACGAGCTCGACGGGCGGGGCTACATCACGCCGGGTCTGGGCGACGCGGGCGACCGGATTTTCGGGACCTGAGGGGCCCCCTTAGAGACGCGGCGCGCTGCGCAGCTTGTCCTCCCAGCGCGTCAGGAGATGGATGACCATGTTGGTGCCGAACTTGTAGGCGTCGAGCAGGCTCTGGACTGGGGGACGCGGATCGACGTTGTGGATGTAGAGGCCGCTGTTGATGTAGAGGTCCCAGTCCAAGGCGACCCTCTCGCCGCGGGCGTTGCGGTCGTTGTTGATCCCCCACTCGCGCGTCCCGTTCTGTTTGATCCCGAATTGCCACATGTCCCCGTAGTCATTGGCCGTGTAAATGATGGCGATTTCCCCGAAGTAGCGCATCACGTAGACCGGCTCTTCATAATAGTTGATCCCCGACGGCTGTTGTTTGATCTCCGGGAAATAGGGCGTCGCGCGGAACATCCGGTCGTTGGCCGCGAGGGGTTCGAAATCCTTGTCCTTGTCGGGCATGACCCGCCTCATCTCGCGGCGGAAGGCGATGTCGAAACGCGAGCCGCGACCCGGCACCGAGCTGTCGCCCCAGATGGCCCCGCCGAGGCGCACGTATTTCTGCAGGTTGGCCACTTCTTTCTCGGTCAGCACGAAATCGCGCGAGCCGGTGAAGAAAATGAAAGGCGGCTTGGCCGCGAACAGCTTGTCGCTGTCCAGCGCGATCGGCTCGACCTTGTTGTAGTTCGTCTTGATCTTGTCGCGCGACTCCTTGCTCATGAACTCGAGCAAATTCGGCAATGCCCCCTGCGGCACACCGTCGACCACGCGGAAGACCGAGTCCCAGTTGCCACCGGCGTATTTGGCAATGAAAGCGGTGAATTCGAATTCCCGCTGGCGCGTGCCCGTGCCGCTGCCCGAGCCTTTGCCCCAACCGCCGGTGAACCCGGCGATCTGACCCGCGACTTCCGCGCTCAGGCCCGCGGCGCCGGCCATCGCGGCGGGCGCGGCGGCCACGGTGGTCGAGGGTTTGATCACCGACGATGGCGTGATGATCGCGTCCATCGAGAAATTGAGCGGGTTCTGGCCGGTGGTGGTGATGGCCGCCACGGTCGTGTTTTGCACCGTGGGTGTGGTCACGGTGAAGGTGGTCTCCTGCGGTTGCACCTGCGCGGTGCTCGGCGGGGGCGCCATCTCCTCGCCTCCCGCAAGGAAGCCGCCTTCCCCGCCCTCGAAATCCGGCGGCTCCTGCATCGCTTCAAAGAGCACGGTGCTGCCGAAAATGACGATCAACAGGACGTGGAGCACGAACGAGATCGTGAAGAACCGCGAGTTGTTGAACTTGTCGACCAGCTTGTCGAGCAGCGTCGTCTTTTCGGGGGAATCCATGGGCCAAAGTCCAAATATCCCCGCCGCGTCCGGAAAATCAACGCCGGACTGGACGCTTGGCGCGCCGCGCGCGGTTTGCCAACCTCGCACCCGCCATGCAGAGCAACCCCGTCCGCCCCACCGCCCTCCAGCGCGGGGCCGCGTTCGCCGGGGCCGGGCTCATGCGCCTGCTCTTCGCCACGCTGCGTATCCGCGTCCACGACCCGCACGGCCACCTCTCCGCCCCGCCGCCGCACCCCGTGATCTACGCATTCTGGCACAACCGCATCCTCGCCATCACCGCCGCATTCCTGCGCGTCTATCCGCCGGACCGGCGCGGCGTGCTCGTGCTGACCAGCGCGAGCAAGGACGGCATGTGGCTCGGCCTGGTCGCCCGTTATCTCGGGATGGGCTCGGTGCGCGGATCCAGTTCGCGCCGCGGGGCCACCGCCATGCGCGAGCTGCTCGACCGCGTGGCCGCGGGCCACGACATCGCCATCACGCCCGACGGTCCGCGCGGACCGCGCTACGTCCTCGATTCCGGGCTGGTCTACCTCGCGCAGAAAGCGGATATCCCGGTCATCCCCTGCCATGCGCGCTTCGGCCGCGCCCTGCGACTCGAAACCTGGGACCGTTTCGCCATCCCGCTCCCCTTCTCGCGGATCGACGTCACCCTCGGCCAACCGGAACGCGTTCCGCCCGGCACGGAGGGCGCGGAATTCGCGGCGGAACAGCGCAAAATGGAATCGGTTTTGCGCGCCGGGGCCGATTAATCTGCCGTCATGCCTGCCATCATCGACGGAAAACAAACCGCCGCCCGCTGTTTGGCCGGGACCGCCGCGGACATCGCCGCCTTGCGCGCGGCCGGCGTCACCCCGGGCCTCGCCGTCGTGCTGATCGGCGAAAATCCGGCCTCGCTGGCCTACGTGCGGTCGAAGGACAAGACCTGCCGCGAACTCGGCATGCATTCGCGCAAAATCGAATTGCCCGCCGACACCCCGCAGCAAGAAGTCCTGCGCCTCATCGCCGAACTCAACGCCGATTCCGCCATCCACGGCATCCTCGTGCAATCGCCGCCTCCGCCGCACATCGACGAGGCCGCCATCGTGCGGGCCATCGACCCGCGCAAGGACGTCGACGGATTCCATCCGCTCAATGTCGCCGCGCTGGCCATGGAAGATCCGTCGGCCATGGTCCCCTGCACCCCGCTCGGCTGCCTCGAACTCCTGCGCGCCCATGACATCGCCACGGCCGGAGCGCGCGCGGTCATTGTCGGACGCAGCCTCATCGTGGGCAAACCGATGGCTCTCTTGCTCCTGCAAAAAGGCACGGACGCCACCGTCACCGTGGCCCACTCCCGCACCGCGGACCTTGCCGCGGTCTGCCGCGAGGCGGATATCCTCATCGCGGCGCTCGGCCGTCCCAACTTCCTCGGCGCCGGCCACGTGCGCGAAGGCGCCGTGGTCATCGATGTCGGCATCAACCGCGTCGATGATCCGTCCGCCCCTCGCGGCTACCGGCTGGTCGGCGATGTCGATTTCGAGGCCGTCGCGCCCAAGTGCCGCGCCATCACGCCGGTGCCCGGCGGGGTCGGACCGATGACCATCGCCATGCTCATGGGCAACACGGTGCGCGCCTGCCGGCGGATTACGGGTAAATGCTGAGGCATTTTATGCTGGCCACACCCGGCTCGCGGGCCCATTGAAAGGGCGTGGCGATGACGGACGCAATTGCCCCGGTGCCACCGGCGAAACGCTGGTGGCTTCCGCCCGGGCCGGCCGTGCAGCGCGCCTTTTTCGGCGGCTGGACGATTGCCGTCTTCGCGTTTCTCTACATCCCCATCCTCCTGCTCGTTGTTTACTCGTTCAACGACTCAAAGCTCAACCTCCACTGGGCGGGTTTCACCACCAAATGGTATGGCCTTCTCCTCGGCAACGAGGTCCTGCTCCGCGCTTTCAAGAACAGCCTCATCGTGGCCGGCGCCTCCACCGTGCTCGCCGTGTTCATCGGCACGACCGCGGCGTGGCTGCTTTACCGCTACCGTTTTCCCGCCCAGCAGACGCTCGGCCTGCTCATTTTCATCCCCATGGTCATGCCCGAGGTGCTCATGGGCGTGAGCCTGCTTGTGCTCTTCGTCAACCTCGGCATCCCGCTCGGTTACACCACACTGATCATCGCCCACACCACCTTCTCTTTCCCCTTCGTTCTCGTCGGCGTGCAGGCGCGGCTGCAGGGCCTCGATCCGTCGCTGGAAGAAGCGGCGCAGGACCTCGGGGCCACGCCGTTCAAGGCTTTCTGGCTGGTCATCGTGCCCTACCTCATGCCCGCCATCGTGGCCGGAGCCCTCATGTCCTTCACCCTTTCCTTCGACGAATACATCGTCACTATCTTCACCAGCGGCTCCGAATCGCAGACCCTTCCGCTCAAGGTCTACGGCATGGTGCGCGTCGGCTTGAACCCGCAACTCAACGCGCTGAGCACGCTCTTCATCGCCGCCACGGCCGTGCTGGTCATCGCCAGCCAATTCTTCACCCGGAAAAAAACCACATGAAAAAAAACCAAAACATACTGATGGCCGCGGCCTGCGCCGGAGCAATGCTCCTCGCCGGTTGCGGGAAAAAAGACGACACCCTCAAACTGTTCTGCTGGTCCGAATACGTCCCGCAGTCGGTCATCGACAAATTCACCGCGGAAACCGGCATCAAGGTTTCCGTGGAGAACTACGCCTCCAACGAGGAAATGCTGGCCAAACTCCTGGCCGGCGGCGGCGCCTACGATCTCATCCAGCCGAGTGAATACACCATTCAGGCCATGACCAAAGAAGGCCTGCTCCAGGAACTCGACCAAGCGAAGATCCCCAACCTCAAGAACATCGCCCCCGAGTTCCGCAACCTGCCCTACGATCCGGGCAACAAATACTCCGTCCCGTGGATGGCCGGCTTCGTCGGCATCGTCTACAACGCGGAGACCATCACCACGCCGGTGGTCGGCTTCGCGGACGTCTTCAAACCCGAGCACGCCGGCCGCATCGTCGTCCTCGACGACTCGCGCGAAATCGTCTCCTGGGGCCTGGCCGCCGCCGGCATCCCGATCAACGACGTGTCCGACCAGAACCTGGCCACCATCACCCCGATGCTCAAAGACTGGCTTTCCAAGGTGAAGGTCTATGACTCCGACAGTCCGAAGACGGCCATGAGCAACGGCGACACCGACATCGGCGTCGTCTGGAGCGGCGAAGGTGCGCTCCTCTTCGCGGAGAACCCCAAATTCCAATGGGTCATGCCGGCCGAAGGCGTCCACATGTTTGTCGACAACCTCGCCATCCCGAAGACCGCGAAAAACAAGGAGAAGGCCGAAGAGTTCATCAACTTCATCCTCCGTCCGGACATCAGCAAAATGATCTCCGACGACTTCCCTTACTACAACCCGAACGCCGAGGGCCGCAAACTGCTCAGCGCCGAGCAGCTCAACAACCCGGCGAGCTATCCGCCCGGGTTCGACGTGACCAAGGCCGAACTCTTCACCGACATCGGCGAGCAGGCCTCCAAGGTCGACGAACTGATCACCACGATCAAAGTCCAGTAAGCACGGATTATGGCCGTCACGGCTGCAACAGCAGTCCTCACCTCCGGCCCGTCGCTCCAGCGGCGGGCCGGACTCGGCCCGTGGTTCGCCCTCGCCCCCATGCTGGGGTGGTTGCTCCTCTTTGTCATTGTCCCCACGCTCATGCTCATCGTGGTGAGCTTCAGCGAGCGCGACGCCCTTGGACGCGTCATCTATTCCTTCAACCTCGAGAACTACATCCGCGCCTTCGATTGGAAGTGGCTCAAGATCCTCGGCATCTCCGTCTGGTATGCCTTCCTCACCACCGTCATCTGCCTGA
>JBBECM010000103.1:0-11923 GCA_040881855.1 Chthoniobacterales bacterium
CGGGCATGGCCTGACCGCGCATGCGGGGGATGTTGGTGGCGATCTTCGGGGTCGCCTGCATGAGAAAGTCGCGCAGGGCTCGCGCGATTTGGACGTCGTCCGTCTTCAATGAGACTCGCACCCTTTGCTTGGTGTAGTCGTCGTTGTGGACCGTGTAGTGGCACCAGTAGGTGCCGTGTCAGTTGGTCGCCCTGCAACCTGTCTCGGCTGGCTGCGCCAGCACTCGGCTGATGTTCCAGATGTTGTGGTCGGGGTTCGGGTTTTTATTTTTTACACCCCCACTGCAACACAGGGGGTAGGACATCCGCTGTCCCGGGGCTAAATTCGTCGGCCGGCCCCCGACTTCAGGCCTTAACAGGGGCAAGGCGCCGCGGCTTGGTTACGGCTTCTTTCTTTGTCGGACGACCTTTCTTTTGTCGGGTGACCGCCGCGGTTTTCTGAACGTCGAGTGGGGAAAATCGCCAGGTGCACCAGCAGACCACGCTCTTCCCACCCGGCAGCGAGCCGGAGATTTCGCTAAGAGCAAGTGCGGGGCCGATCTTGCCGGTGACATTATCGCGGCCCCGTGCCCGGATCCACGCCACAGTATACACCTCGCCCTCGAGCGGGACCTCATTGACGTATTCCCACACCGACGGATGGAATTGGCCGTCGATACAAAGCACGCGCTGACCGGGATAGAATTCGCTCATGTTCTGCTGCTACGGTTCGCTTGGACCTTTCCGCCGAAAAGAGTTTTGTGCGTCATAAGCTGAGTGTCTCGGCCAGGTGGAAGTCGGACTTCTCGAGCGAACCACTCCAACGACAGGCGACCAAGGGCCCATCTCTGCCCGCGCTGTAGTCCATGCACATGATGTTGCCGGTCAGCGGCACCGTGCGCCCCTCGTAGGGTAGCCAGTAGTGTCCGCAGAAGACCGTCTTTGCATCCTCCGGGTAGTCCGGAACCGAGGCCATGGCCGCGGGGTCCGCGGTGTCATCCGGAGCCAAGGCACGGGGTGGCATGATCAGCGAGCGGTAGGACGCATCGCCGTCGGACAGTCCCCACCAGCGCACCCGCAACGTGTCACGCTTGTGTCCGTCCTTGTCCGGAAATACTGCTCCCTCGGGCAACTTGACCTCCGGACCTTTGAGAAGAACCTGCAAGGCACGGCCGACTAGGTGGTTCTTGTCGGCTGCTGCCGCGAGGAGAAGAGGATCGCGGAAGTCACAGCCGCGGACATCATCGAGGTGAGCGTCGCTCCAACACGCGTGGATCGCCCGAAAATCCTCCGACTCGTGGTAAAGCGGCAGTTGCGCAAACCAGACCAGCCATTCCTGCCATTCGGCTTCATAGCCGGTAAATTGATCCAACGTGGCCGCGTGTTGATGCCTTTTACTTCCCTTGTTGCTGCGCAGAGGACACCCGTCCGGACCTTTTGTGTGGTAGTGCAAAGCGTTCAATTCATGGTTGCCCATCAGCGCGACGGCCTCGCCGGCGTCAACCATGGCGCGGACTGTGTGGAGAACTCCGCGGATGTCCGGTCCCCGGTCAATGTAGTCGCCAAGAAAGAGCACCCGACGCTCCGGATGGCGGTAAACGCCGTTGCTCTCGATGTAGCCCAGTAGCCCGAGCAGGGCCTCGAGCTTGCCCGCTTGGCCGTGGATGTCGCCGATGATGTCCCACTTTTTCATGAGTTGTCCTCCTCTTCATCGATCCCCAAGAGCAAGTCCAGTATTCGTGTGCCGGTCTTGTCGGGCACGAGTTTCTCGAAGGCCAGAAAGCCGGCCCGCCAACCGGCCCGGAAAGATTCCTCGGCCGCGGCCACCGCATCTTCGTCGTGGCCAGCCAGAAATTCGGCCAGTTGCTGCGCATAATCCCAAGCCGAGAACATGGTTTTCATCGGCCCGGCGATGAAGGGATCATCGCCCATCATGGTGTAGCTCTCGTAGAGTTCGGTGGCCGTCATGTTGGCCTGGTAGCCTTGTAGATGGTCTTGGCCGACTATTTGCAGGCACTTACCCAAGGCTTCGCGTAACGAGCCGTAAGTGCCGGCTGTCCAGCGTTCGTCTTCATTCATGAAGTGGAAGTTGTCGTCCACCTCGACGGTGAAGGTTGGTTTGTTGTCTGTCTTCATTGCACCGTCACTATCGCGCCAAGCCGGCAATCCATTATTGCAAGATATATCAATATGCCTTACTCTACAGTCAGGTATGAGTCTTCTCTCCAAAGGCGGTCTCTCGCTCGAGAGGCTGCAAGCCCTCCTGGACTTTGCGGAGGCCGGCTCGCTCATCAAAGCCGCCAAGGCCGACCCGGTGCGGCAATCTTTGCTCTCCCGGCAGATCCGCGAGCTTGGCGAATTCTTCGGCACCGAGCTGGTGGCCCGACGTGGCCGGGGCATTGTGCTGACCGAGTCTGGTCGCCGGCTCGTCGCCCTGGCCCGCGAGGGCTTCCGATCATTGGAGGATTTCCGATCGGCCGTCGCTGGAAGCCCCGTCCGTCTGTCGCTCGCCGCCTCACGCACCATCATCAACCACGTGGTCATTCCGCGGCTCCGCCCCGGTCTGGTTCGCGGCGCGGCCATCGATCTGTTCCAGGAGCGTTCCGCGGACTCCGCCGCGGCCGTGGCGGCCGGACGGTTCGACTTTTGCGTGATCGATCGTCTGCCTTTGCCGCGGGGGCTGGCCAGTCGCCCGCTCGGCCGCTTGACCTACTCGCTCTATATCCCGCGGACGCTGGCCGCGGGCAAACGCCTCACGATCGACCAGGCTTTACGACAACTCCCGACAGCCCTGCCGGCCGCTGGCCGTATCCGCGAGCAGTTGCAGCCCTTGCTGGCCGACAACATCGACGCGATGGTTGGCCTGCCGGGCTTTGATGCCTGCCTGGCCCTGCTGCGCACGGACCGCTACGCGGCGGCACTGCCGGATGTCGCCATGGCCCGGGAGGGCGGTCGCAACTATATCCGGTTGCCACTCGACAAAGCCGGGGTGAAGCCTCGGCAATATTCGTTGGTCTGGAGCAAGAGATCCGCGGCTAATCGGCCCGCGGTCGCAAAAGCCGTTGAGGTGTTTTCGCGGAGTTTCACGTTCGCCGCGTAGCCCGCGGATCAGACGCCAAAAAATAGGGACAGCGCCCCACCGATGGAGGAATGTGCGAAGCATGTCTCGCTCGCCGGCGGGTTTGGAAAAATTACTCTGTAGGCCATTATATGTTAGAGTGATTGTATTCGGTTATAGACTCGGCCTCGATGCCCAAGGCCGGGAGCTGCTGCGTCGTGGCAACCGTCTGCCACTCGGTCGGTCGTTCGCCCCCGATCCGGATGCGAATGACCGGCGCCTCGCCCTCGCCGGATCCTTCAGTCCATCCTCGCAGCTCGGCCAGCAGTTGCGCGTAGCGGACTGTCGTGCTGCTTCACCGCTGGACGACGCGGCCGTCGGCTTTGAGGACGTTGATGCCGATGGGTTTTCCAGGGTGGACGGTCTGGAAGTCGGAGGCGACGGTGAGCCGGCCGATGTTGTCGATGTTGAAGGTGCCGCGGCGGCTGTAGATCTTCACGCTGGCCGGGGTCTCGTCCTGCAGCACGGGCGAAAAGTGGTAGCTGGTGCCGTGCTTTTCCACGACCCGCGCGGTGGCGGCGTCGGTCGGACAGGTCAGGGTTTCCTGCGCGATGCCGTAGGGTCCGAGCAATTCGAGCGCGGTGCCTTTCTTTTGCAAATCGTCGGGAAGGGAAGGGGGGACGGTTTCGATGGCGGGAAAGCGGTAGTCGTTGTCCGCCGCGTATTGCTGCACGGCGATGCCGATCTGGCGGAGGTTGTTCACGCATTTGGCCGAGCGTCCGCGCTCGATAGCCAGCCCGATGGCGGGCGAGGCGAGGGAGGCGAGCACCGCGAGGATGGCCATCGCGACGAGCAACTCGACGAGGGTGAAAGCGCGGCTCATCGGGACTCGCGGCGGCCTTCCGATTTGCGCTCCCAGTAACTTTTGCAGCGCTCGATGCGTTGATCCGGGGTCATTTTGGCCCAACGGGCCAGGCGGCGATCTTCCATGCGCTCCTGCACGTCCGGACGGTTGAAAAACTCGCGCGCCTTGTCGCGCCGTTCCTCCTCGGGCAGGTCGCGCACCGCGGTCCAGAACTCGCGCATCGTCTGGAAATCCTCGCGGGCCTTGGGTTGTTCCGGTGCGGGGAGCAGGGCGATCTGGGCTTCGACGCGCTCGGCCAGGCGTTCGGGATTGCCCATCCAACCTCCACCGCGCTCGCCCGCTTCCTGCGGCGCCGCCCCGATCCACGCCCCGCGTCCGCCCCGCCCCTGTTCGCCTTCGCCGCCCGTCCGCTCGCCGCTGCCGCGCAGCAGGAAGACTTCGCGGGACACGCCGCCGGCTTGGCGGAAGAGCGACGTGGCGACCGAGCGGACGGTGCCCGGAGGCACTTCCGCCACTTCGGGCTGCCACGAGGCGGGCGCGGCGAAGAAGACGCCGGTTTTTTCCGCGCCTTCCTGCAGGAGCGACGAAAGTTTGCCCCCGCCCGAGAGTGTCCAATTCATCTCGCGCAGGTCCATGGCCCGGCCCGACTCGGGTTCGACGAGCGAAAAACCGCCGGCTTGGTGGGAGGTCCACCCCGCTGTCTCGCGGCCCGCTCCGAATCCGGACAGCGCCGCTTCGATCGCCGCCGTGTCCGGCGCCCCGAGGTAGGCCAGCCGCCAGTTGGCGCCGGTGCGCACCGCCGTGATATCCAGAGCCTCCACCGCGGGCACGCGCCGGACGCGGAGCGAGACCTTGGTGTCGGGGCTCAGATCGGAAACGATTTCGATTCCGCCTTGACGCCGGATTTCCCCGAGGACCCGCTCGAGCGGCACGTTGTCCGCATCGATGGTGACCAGCCCCCAGCCGGAATAAATGTGCCACGCGCCCCAAGCGAGCAAGGTGCCGCCCAGCGCCAAGAAGAGAAGTCTGCTGTTCATTACCCCAATTTAACCCCGGCAACCGCCGTCCGTCGCGACTTTCCGGGGGAAAAATCGATCCTCTGCTCTTTTCTTGCGTCCGCTCCCGCCCCTGCTATCTTGAAGTGTCCGGATTATTTGTCATGACTGACCGCGAAACCAGTGCCGTGCAGGACGCCAAGCTGCACTTTCTTGATTATTGGCGGGTGATCCGCCTCCGCCTGCCGATCATCGTGCTGGCCTTCCTGCTTGTTGTGGTGACCGCGGGGGTGACCACATACTTCCTGCCGCGGCAATACCAGTCGAACGTCATCATCGAGGTTGAGCAGAACGAGCAGAAGATCCGGATTTTCCGCGAGGGTTTCGAGGGCGGCATGGGCATGGACCCGCGGTTTGCCACCACGCAGTTTCAGATCATCCAGCGCAAGGAGATGCTTTACCCGGTGATCGACTCGCTCGATCTGGTGCAGCGGTGGAGCGAGGAGTTCGGGACCCGCAGCCGCGAACAGGCTTACTTCAAGCTCCGCAGCATGATCGACGTCCGCGAGGTCCGGAACACGAACCTCCTCCAGATCAGCGTCGAGAGCACCAATCCCGAGGAAGCCTCCGAATTGGCCAATTCGATCGCGCAGGAATACCAGCGCAAGCGCATCGAGGAGCAGCAGAAGTTGCTCAGCGCGTCCCTCGCCACGTTGGAAGAAGAGGTGGGCAAACAGCGCACGAAAGTGGCCGCGGCCAACGACGAAATGGGCCGGATCCGCACCGAGCTCGGCATCACCGACTTGAACCCCGACAGCATGGAAGACCCCCTGCAGGCGCAGGAAAAGGTCCTCATGGACCAAGAATCGATCGTCGGGGAGGCACGGAGCCGGGCGGCCACCTTGCGCACCAAATACGAAGAAATCGAAAAACTCTCGGGCGACGACCTCATTCGCGCCTTACCCACTCTCGAAATCCAAGATCAGACGGTGGCCCAGATCCTCCCGCAATACCAGGAGACCGACTCGGAGCTGGCCCGCGCCTTGCAGTCCGGCCTGGCCCGCCGCCACCCGACCATCACGGCCCTGGCGGCCAAGAAAGCGACCTACGAGAAGCAGTTGGCCGACCAAGTGGGCAGTATCCGCCGCACTCTGGCCGCCAACCTGGAAATCACCTCGCGCTCACTCACCACGCTCGAGGGCGAACTCGACCAGATGCGCGGCACCCAGCGCGACACCAAGACGCGGAGTGCCGAATACGCGCGGTCAAAAAACACTTACATCCAAGCCAAGCGCGTCCTTGAGGCGGCCGAACTGCGTTTCTCCACCGAGACCATGCAGCGCAGCATGCCGATGAGTCCGGCCCGCATCTGGGAAAAAGCGGAACCCGCTTCCGCGCCCGCCAAGCCCAATGTCCTTCTCAACATGGCTCTCGCCACGGTCGTCGGCCTCATTGTCGGTATCGGTCTGGCCTTCTTCCTCGAGTACCTCGACACCAGTGTGAAGACCATGGAGGACGTCGAGAACTTCCTCCAAGTGCCCGTCCTTGCCGTGGTGCCCAAGGAAATCTCCCTGCTGGTCGACCAACCGGAATCCACGGTCGATGCCGAGGCCTACCGCATTTTGCGGACCAACGTGGAATTCAACCGTCCGTCGGCCGAGGCCAACACCGTGACGTTCGTCAGCGGCGGCGCCGGGGAAGGCAAATCGACAACTTTGGCCAACTTGGCCTGGACCTTCGCGCAGGGCGGCTACAACACGCTCATCGTGGACGCCGACCTCCGGCGCCCGACCCAGCACCGCATTTTCGGCCTCAGCGGCGACGCCGGGCTCTCCGACTTCCTCACGACCGACATCGACCTTGAGGACATCGTGCAGACCACGTCGCTGCCCAATCTCTTCCTGCTGCCGAGCGGCAAACTGCCCCATGATGCGGTCGGTGTGCTCAACTCGCAGCGCATGATGGACCTGGTCGCGCAGGTCAAAAACCGCTTCGACATCGTGTTTTTCGACTCGCCGCCGATTCTCGGGGTGAGCGATGCCTCCGTGTTGGTCCGCGCCCTCGACCTGACCGTCGTCGTTGTGCAACATCGCCGCTTCCCCCGCGCCATGCTGCAGCGCGTCAAACAAGCCGTGCAAAACGTCGGCGGCAACATCCTCGGGGTCGTGCTCAACAACGTGGATGTCCGTCACGACCAGTATTACGAATACTACACGAACTACTACAATTACTACTACACGCCCCGGGTCGCGGCCGAAGGGACCAACGGCGCCTTGCCCGCTTCCGAAGGCCGGCCCAAACCGATCGCCCGCCGCCCCGTGCGCTCGGCCTCCGAGGACGAGTATTAAGATGCGCGCCCTGCTGACCCCGGTTTTTCTCGCGGTGTTCCTGGCCGGTGCGGTTCCGTCCGCGCTCGCTTCCGATGCCGCCTTCCGCAACGGTGACACCATCGAGTTGCGCATCGGGGGCGTGCCCGCCGAGGAAACGCAATTGGTCACCGGTGCCTATACGGTGGACGGCGATGGCTTCATCAATCTGGCGCACATCGGCAAAGTGCGCGCCTCGGGACTCAGCCAGGCCGCCCTGCAGAGCGCGGTGGAGGCCGCCTACCGCAGCGGGGAGGTCTACACCAACCCGACCATCACCGTCACCATTCCCGCCACGCAGCGCTTCGTCAACGTGAGCGGTGACGTCCGCCAACCGCGGCGCGTCGAATACACTCCCGACCTCACCGTGCTGGGTGCGATCAGCGCCGCCGGCGGTTTCACCGATTACGCCGACCAGCGTAAGGTCCGTCTCCTGCGCAAGGGCCGCGCCCAGATCGTCGACATCAAAGCCGTCCGCTCCGACCCGTCCCTCGACATCATCCTCCTGCCCGGAGACCATATCGAGGTTCCGCAGAGCTTCTGGTGAGCTGGTGAGCTGGTCGGGTCCGCTTGACGGTCCTTAGTACCCCGCTATCGTCAAAGGGTGCGCCGAACTCTTTTCCTGCGGACAATTTTTGTTTTTCTCCTGTTCGCGGATGCCGGGTACAGCCAGCAACCGCTCGGCGCCGTGGTCAACAAAAGCGGGACCACTGTCACCGGAGTGACATTCCGGGTTTGGGCGCCCAATGCGACCGCGGTGGCGGTGCGGGGGGATTTCAACAGCTGGGTCGAGACGGCCATGACCAAGGATAATGCCACGGGTGATTGGACCGCCACCGTTCCGGACGCGCGGCCCGGGCAGGAATATAAATACTTTCTGCGCTGGGCGGGCAACACCGGCGGCGCCTGGAAGCACGACCCTCGGGCGTTTCTCGTCCGCAACGGAAACTCCGTCATCTACGACCACAGTGCTTTCGATTGGGGAACGACGCTGCGTCCGTCTATCCCGGTCGACCAGCAGGTCATGTATGAACTGCACATCGGCAGTTTCTTCGATCCGAGTCCTGCCGACAACCGTCCGGGAACATTCGACGATGCGATCTCCCGCCTCGGTTACCTGCAGGGGCTGGGGGTGAATGTCATCGCCCTCATGCCGGTCAACGAGTTCGGCGGGGATTACAGCTGGGGCTACAATCCGGAGCATCTCTTCGCCATCGAGTCCGCTTACGGCGGGCCGGACGGGCTGAAAAGATTGGTCAAGGCCGCGCACGAGCGGGGCATGAAAGTGCAGCTCGATGTGGTCCACAATCACTGGAATCCGCCGGGTGACGGGCTTTGGGAATTTGACGGGGTCGGCAATATCTATTTTTATCCGGATAATCCCCAGGGTTGGACCGCGTGGGGGAGTCGGCCGGATTATGCGCAGACCGAGGTCCGGCGCTTCATCCGCGAGAATATCCAAAGTTTGCTTGATGACTTCCGCGTTGACGGTTTCCGCTGGGACTCGCCGCAAAATATTCTCGGGTATGATGCCGGCGCCCCGGACAGCGGAAGCGTGGGCAACCCCCAGACCGTCCTGCCCGAAGGCAAGAGCCTCCTCACGGAAATCAACCGGATGATCCATGCGGAGTATCCGGCCCGCTGGAGCATCGCCGAAGATGCGGACCTGCTCACCGTCCGTCCCGAAGGGACTTGGTATCCGGCCGGAGGTTTCCTCGATCTTCTCCGGGTCGATGACGCGGCCGACAGTTTCGACGGCCACTGGCAGACGAGTTTTCACAATACGATTACCCCCCAGATTGCCGCCGCTTCGCCCGATGTGGGAGAGATTCTTGGCAAGGTGAGCGGCTGGTCCGAACCGCCCGGTTACCGCGTCATTTTCACCGACAACCACGACAAGTCGGGCATTCTCAACAACCAGACGCGTCTGGCCAACCGCATGGATCCTCTCGACCCGACGGGAAGGACTGCGCGCAAAAAGACCATTCTCAATGCGGCGCTCACCCTCACCGCACCGGGGACGCCCATGCTCTGGATGGGGCAAGAGTTCCAAGCCACCGGGCCGTTCAGCGACAGTGTGCCGCTCGACTGGCGCAGCGCCTCCGCCCAGCACCGCATTTTCCGCGCCCACCGCGATCTGGTCGGTCTGCGGGAGACCATGCCGGCGTTGCGCAACTCCGACCTCGCCACAGCCCCGGGCGGGGTGGATGAGGTTGACGACCTCCTCGTTTACTGGCGGCGCGTTTCCGGAGCGCCGGACGATGATGTTGTCGTTTTTATGAATTTTTCCGGCCAAACCCGCAGCGACATCAATGTGCCTTTTCCTTCACCCGGCACTTGGCATGTGCAGATGAACACGGACTGGCAAGTGTATGGCGACGACTTCGGCAATGTCGGGCCTGGCGGCAGTGTCAGCGTGAGCGGGAGCACAGGTTCACGGATCACCATTGCGCCGCACAGCGCGATCATCTTCGCCCGCACCACCGCGCCCGCGGGTGTGGCGCTCGATGACATGGACGGGAACGGCTTGCCGGACGGCTGGGAAGCTATGACCGGCCTGAACAATTCCTCTTCTTCCTCCGATCCGGATGGCGATGGCATCAGCAATCTGGCCGAGTTACGGCGTTTGAGCGATCCACTGATTGCTGATCGCATGTCATTGGCGGGAGACCGGGCCCCGCTGGCTTGGACTCCGGACAACGCCGCACTGCGGATGACGTGGTCCGATGCGCGTCAAAGTTGGGAGTGGGTCGGGTCATTCTCCGGAACGTATCAATTCAAGTTCGCCAGCGGGCCGGGGTGGGTCGGCGCCAACTACGGCACGGGTGCCGGCGTCCCGCCCGGCACGGCCTCCGCCGCCGGTGCCAACAATCTCTCCAACAACTTTGCCGTTGGACGCTATCGCATCGCTTTCAACGAGTTCTCCGGGGCCTATTCGATCACCGGCTACCCGGTTTCCACCGAGTGGTGGGAAACCAACGCACTTCCCGCGCCTTTGCCGACGAACAGCTCCGATCCGCGTTGGGACCATGATCCCAACGGCGACGGGTTCAGTCACCGGCTGGAATACGCCCTCGGCGGGAGTCCGGTGGCGGCCAACGGCAGCGGTCTCTTTTCGTCATGGCAGACCAACGCCGGTGGAAGCAACCGCCTGGTCCTGCAATGGCTGCAGCGCACGAATGGCGGCACTTCCCTCGGCATCGCGCCGATGGTTTCGACCGACCTCGCCATCGCCAACTGGACGACCAACGGCGTCTCCGTGGCGACCAATGTCAACCAGTTCAATGTCCCGGCTGGCTTCCAGCGCCGGGAGGCGTCCGTTCCGATGGACGGCGGGTCGAAGTTCCTGCGGCTCCGTGTCACCGGCCCGTGAGCTGACCCCGTATGCGACGGTTGCCCCGACCGAAGACCGCTTACCGTCCGCTGCGCGATCCGGGCAAAAAGCCGAAGGGCGCCAAGGATCGTTGGGTCGGGGTGATTCTCGAGCGCGACAATCCGAATGACCGCCGTTCGCCGGGTACGATCTATGTCTACGGCAAGCAGGGTTACCTCGGTGACTTCCGCGCCAACGAGAACGGGTTCATGGGCAACACCCGGGGGATTCCGCTCGGACATTACACCCTGCAACCGAAACGCCAAAGCGGCGCCAATTGGCCGGCGCAGACCCCGGCCATCACCGGTCCGGGTCAGCCGGTGGGCAAACCGGGTCCCGGCTACAAGGCGGACGCCATCCTCTTGCATCCCGAGGGGCCGCGCGGCCGGCCCGACTCGCGGTCCTGCATCACGACGAATGCCGAAGGTTTCCGCCGGGTTATGCACATCATGCACCAAGTGCCGGATTCCGTGGTGCCGCTGATCGTGGTGTAAGAGCTGTAGCGGGGTCCTCGCCGCCGGTCGTTTCGCCGGAACAACCGTCGCCGGGGACCGCGACCCTACAGAACGAACGGGCCCGCCATTGACACCGCGCCTCCGCACCACCATAGTCCGCCCTCCTTTTCGCACCCGCATGGAAAACATACGCAACGTCGCCATCATCGCCCACGTCGACCACGGCAAAACCACCCTCGTCGACCAGCTGCTCCGTCAGTCCGGCACCTTCCAGGCCCACGAGAAGCTGGAAGAGCGGGTCATGGACTCCATGGATCTGGAGAAGGAAAAGGGGATCACCATCCGGGCCAAGAACGCTTCGCTCAAGTGGGATAAATACCACATCAACATCGTCGACACCCCGGGCCACGCCGACTTCGGTGGTGAGGTCGAGCGCATCATGAGGATGGTCGACGGCGTGCTGTTGGTCGTCGACGCCTACGAAGGACCGCAAGCGCAGACAAAATTCGTGCTGCGCAAAGCGATGGAGAACGGCCTCAAGCCGGTCGTGGTGATCAACAAGATCGACCGCGAGAACGCCCGCCCGCACAAGGTCCTCGACATGGTTTTCGAGCTTTTCCTTGAGCTGAACGCCACGGATGAGCAGCTCGACTTCCCGCACATTTACGCCAGCGCCAAAGCGGGTTTTGCCAAGCGGGAGTTGGTCGATCCAAGCGATTCGATGGTGCCGCTTTACGAGGCCATCGCGTGGCACATCCCGGCGCCGAAGAAATCGGATGCGGGTTATTTCCAGATGCTCGTGTCGAACCTCGACTACAGCGATTACCTCGGCC
>JBBECM010000104.1:0-11710 GCA_040881855.1 Chthoniobacterales bacterium
TCTCCTGCCATGTTTCGAAGGACTCGATGATATTATTCGGCCAGTCGCCGAGGTTCGGACGGTGCGTGGCATATTCCGCGGGCGTCGCATTGAGCGGCAACGGCTTGCCGTCACCATCGGTCCAACCGTTGCGGTTGGCGTCCTCCAAGCCATCGGACAGACCATCGCCATCGCTGTCAGGGTTGAGCGGATCGGTCACCGAGCCGGCCGCTTGGCGGGCGCGGTCGTCGCCTTGGCTCTGCGAACCGACGCCGGGCACCGCCGGATGGTTCTGCACCGCGGCGTAGAGCGGAGGGTCCACGTCACCGATGAAGTTCGGGTAACCGTCACCATTGCTGTCGGTCGTAGTGACCGTATTCGTGCCGGGCGTGCGCCAGCCGACCTCGAGACCGTCGGGCAGGCCGTCGCCATCGCTGTCCGGGCTGGCCGGCAGCGAACGGCCGGTGGCGAAATGGATGTGGACGTCGCCATTGCTCCAAGTTTCGGCGTTTCCGGTGGGGAGCGCCTTGCGGTTGCTCTCGTCAATGTTGACCAATCCATCGTTGTCGTCGTCCCGATCGTCGAAGCCGGAAGGCTCGACGACTTGACGCAGGACAACGGAGGCACTGCGCGAGGTCCTGGTGACAACGCCGTCAAGCGACGCCTCGGCCTCGATAACATAGTTGCCGGGCGAGGTGATGTTCCATGTGTAGCTCCACAGCCTGATGTTGCCGTTTGTTTCGGACACGGGATCTCCGCCGACGGCGATGCCGGTCAGCGTCGGTGCGTCGGTCACCCCGGAGTCGGTCTCCACTTGGACCATGTAGGCCATGGCATCGGGACCCGGACCGTCGGAAAGAATGAGTTCCGTCGGACGGCCGTCGGAACCAACCACGGTGGGACGGGTGATACGGAGGAAGGGTTTGTTGCTCGCGTTGACCGTGACGCGGCGGATGGCCGTGAAGATGCGGTTGGTGTCGCCCGGATCGCGATAGACAACGCGGAACTCCTGCTGGGGCACGGCGGAGTTGTAGAGATTCGGCAAGGGGATGGAGAGTTGGTGAAAAGCGCTGCCGGGGCCGAAGCTGCCGTAGTCGATGGACCAACCGTCACGGTCTTGCGCGTTGCCTTCGGCCAGGAAAGTGAAGCGTGCCATCATCTGCTCGGGCGTGATAGAGACATTGCTCCATGTCCGGGGGAACCAGACGCGCATGACGTAGTTGTCGTCGACCTCGTCGCCGTCATTGGCCGGGAAGGCGACAAGGAGGCGTTCGGCGTTGCCGCTGGTCTGGACGTTGCGGATGATTTCACGCACATGTCCCGCGCCGGGATCGAGGGCCAGATTACGGGAGGATGACGCTTCGAGCAGCCGGACTTTGATCGTCGCTGCACCGGAAACCGGAATGTTATTGTAGGTAAACCGCCATTCTTTCTGGTGGAGACTGTTGATCGAGGGACTGGGCGTCACCTCGGTAGCCCGGGCCCAAGTCGGATTCAGAGTGACGTCATAACCGCCGTTGCCGTTGAGGTCGGTGAAGGTTTCGTTGGCATCGCGAAGGCCATTGTTGTTGGCGTCGACAAAAGGCTCGAAGCCGGCGCCGTTTCCGTTCTGCCGCCGGGTAACGGCATCGTCGTTGTCGTTTTCGGAATCGGCGATGGAATACCAGACCTCCTCGACGGTCATGTCGGTGCGCACGACCATCTCGTAGCCGGAGCCACCCACCGTTGCGCCGTTGGCGGCGGGGAAAGCCAGATCGCCATCCGGCGTCTTTGCGTCATAGTAAAACGTCTGGACAAAGGTGTTGTAGAGCGGCGCCTGGTTGGAGCCGCGATTGAGGAAAGCGCGGGCGCGGAGGACATGGAAACCCTCGGAGAGGCCGGTTTGCAGGGCGAACGGCCAGCTGCCGTAAGGCTGGCCGGGAGTCGGCACGCGGGCGTAATCGTTGTGGGGGAAATGCTGGACGGCGGCGGGATCGAAGTCGGCCACGCGGAAGGTGGTGAGCATCTTCTTTTTGTAGGTGACGGCGGATTCACTGGCCGGCCACCAAGACGGCGCGCCGGCGCCCTCGTTCTTGAAGAAACCGATTTTGTACGCCAGCACGGTGCCGGCGGCCGGCTTGGGAATACTGGCCGAACCCCACCAGTCGTCGCCGGTCTGGCTGTGACGGTAGTTCAGTTCGGCCACCCGGGTGGTGCCGCGACCGATGCCACCGGCACCCTCGGGGGAGGAACCGTCGAGGGTATAATAAACAAAGGCTTTGAACCCGCCGCCGACCGAATTGCTCTTGGCCCAAATGATGATGGCGGCACCCGCGTCGTCGAGTTGTTGGGGCGGGTCGGCGATCCCGCCGACATTGTCCGCGGGATCATGATAAACCCAGGAGGCCTGGTTGCCGTTCTCGGCGTCGTAATTGTTGGCGCCGGTCGGCCCGTTGTTGATGGAAACGGCGCCGCCTATGACTTTCACATAGGTCTCGGCTTCGCGTTGGCCAGCAGCATCCCTGGCAGAGCCGATCTTGCAGCGGGTGGTGTCCTTGGCCGCGAATTTTTCCGGGTGCTGACGGTCGACAAACAGCGGCTGTTCGTAGCCGAGCCAGGTGTCCGTGCGCAGACCCGGGGGGTTGTCGCGCCACGCGGGGTCGGTGCCGAGGCGGCTGGTGTTGAGATTCACCCCGCCGTCGAGCTTGACGAGGATGTTTTCCGCGGAGCCGTCGGCGCGGGCGAGAATGGTCAACGGGCTGCCGCCCTTCACCACGGGAACGGTGGTTTGGTAGGTATACGGAACCGGCGTGGCGCCGTCCGGGTAGCCGCGATTGTCCAAACCATCGGGGTTGAAAGACGCATCGCCATCCCGCCCGTCCTGGCGGGTCACGCTGATCCGGGGCACTTCTTCCAGTTGTCCGCTCGCTGCATTGGCCTGGTAGAGCGTGACGGCCGCGTCGGGCCACAACGTGGAAAGCTCCGGGGTGCGCCAGCTGAAAACGAAGTAGCCGCCGGGCGGAACGGTCACGGTGGAAAGGTTCGTGCGGTCAAAGCCGGTCATGCTGCCCGGACCGCGGGCGTATTGGTGGAGGTAGGCGCCATTGCCGAAGCTGTGGCTGAAGGCACGCGACTGCCCTTGTGCCGTGTTGTCGTTCATCATCACGACCATGGTGATCTCGTCCCCGGCGTTGCCGCTGCGGGTGGAGCCATCCGGATTGCGATTGTCGCGGCGCTCGAAGGCGACGAAGTCACCATCGGCCCAGCGGCCGTCCTGCAAGCCGCGGGCAAAGTCGTTGTGGATTTTCAGGATGTTCGGGATGCGAGGGTCGCCGAACTGGCCGAGGTAAGCAGTGTTGGCATGCCGCGGGAAAGCACCGCCGGATTCGCCGAGCGTCTCGGCTTTGTTGTAGCCGTCGGAGTAGATCAGCCCCATGCCCTCGCGGGTCATGTAAAAGGCGTGCTGCCATTCCTTCTGGGCGGCAAAGTCGCTGTCGTGGCTGTTGGCGTGGGTCACGCCGAGGCCTTGGGGAAAGCCGCCGGCTCCGGGCGCATCGAGCCCCTGCAAACCGGCGCCCGGATTACCGAGGGTGCCGTTCAGTTTCGAGCGGAGGTCATTGTCGACCAGACGCATGCCCGCATCCCAGTAGCCCCCGTAGCCCGGCGGCTGGCCGAGATGCTCGCCGAAAACAAGGGCGTCGTCGCGCGGGACCTTGTCTTCGAAAACGGAATCGCGGTGGTTGGCGTCGCTGAAGCCACGGGTGCGGTTGAATTGCCACTGCACCCCGCCGAGGTAGCCGGCGCTGTTGGTGTCTTTACCGGCGCCCTGCCATCCGAAGAAGTAATCCGGCACGTGCTTGACCGCATCAAGGCGGAGGCCGTCGGCTTTGGTGCGATCCATCTTCCAGCGCACCGCGCGGATCAGGTAGGCGCCGACATCCTCAACGAACGCCTGCCGGTTGGAGAGGATATACCCGCGGGCCTTGAGGCGGACCTCTTCGGCGGAAGCGTCCGCGCCCAACTCGCTGCGCGCCTGGTCGATGAGGACACCAAAGTATGAGGTGTTGCCGTCCTTATCTTTGTCATATTGCCCGGGACGCTCGAGATCGCGGACGAACGAATATTTCGGATGGGTCGAGCCTTCCGATGGTCCGAAGTTTGCGTTGGGCGTCTCGTGCGCGATATCGATCAGGTCGGACAGCCCGAGGTTCTGCACCTGCCACGCGTCGCCCCAGTCGCGGGTATTGTCCCACTTGCGGTAAAAGCCATCCTCGGTCTTCCGGAGGTGAAAATCCTCCGGCACCATGCCGGGATAGAGTTCGGTCTGGCCTTCGCCTCCGATCGGGGTGTTCTCATTGAAGCCGGGCACGTCGAAGGCCCGGTGGTTCATGATGTTGTCGAAATAGACTCGGATTCCGAACCGGTGCGCCACTTCCATCATGTGCAATAATTCGGCCTCGGTGCCGTAGCGGGTGCGCACCGTGTTGCGTTGGTCCTCGGAGCCGAGGTCGAAAGGATCCCAGAGGTCGTAGCCGACGGACAGCCCGCCGGAAGCTTTGGCCGGGGGCGGCAGCCAGAGGGAGTTGTAGCCGGCCTCAGCCAACTCGGGCATTTTCCGCGCCACCTCCGACCAAGAGACGTTGAAAAGCTGGAGCATGGCCTCGGCACGTGCCGAAGGGAGCTGCCCTCCCGCCAACAGGAGACAGCCCGCCAAGGCGATAAAAACGTGCCGCCGAAGCAACGGAGCGAACTTCATGAGGGGATGTTTTAATGTCCTCTTTTTGCTCCGAAAGTCAAGGTGGCGTTCCATGTTCAAAGGCGGAACCGGACACCGCAGAAGGCCGGTTTTACTCTGTCAATTTGGACACCCGTTTGAGTTTCCTGTTCAATCCCCGGCAACAGAAAAATGAGCCCTTCGGGCGGATTGTCTTGGCCCCGGTCCGGCGGGGTCAACAGAATGGTCCCGTATGCCTTGGGAACACCACTCCGACCCGCTGGCCACCCACGGCGTCTTTCTGGGGCGGATGGGGCGGCAGGCCTTGCTCGTGGGCGGCGTGGTCGCCGGCACCCTGGCCCTCGGCACCGCCGGCTACATGACGATCTCCGAGTTGGACTTCGTGGATTCGTTCCTCGAGTCGAGCATGCTGCTCAGCGGGGCCGGACCGCTCTACACCGAGCGCAGTTCGAGCAACGAATTAAAACTGTTCTCCTCGCTGTTCGCGCTGTTCAGCACTCTGGTCGTTGTTTCGAGCGTGGGCATCCTGGCCGCGCCCGTGGTTCACCGGGTCATGCACCGCTTGCATGTGGAGAAAAGCAGAGGCAGATAACCGCCGGAACGCGATGCCCACGGCGGGGTCCGGCTTCAACCTGCCGCCGGCTTCACCCCGAGCGCGGCCCCCACACGGTCGCAGACGGTGCGGAGAACCTTGACGCGCGCATACCATTTGTAGTTGGCCGCAATGACCTGCCAGGGCGCGAGGTCCGGCGAGGTCTTGGCGAACATGTCTTCCGCCGCCGCGATGTAATCTTTCCACTTGTTGCGGTTGCGCCAGTCCTCGTCGGTGATTTTCCAGTGCTTGAGCGGGTCCTCGGCGCGCTTTTCGAAGCGCGACATCTGCTCGTCCTTGGTGATGTGGAGCCACATTTTCACCATGATGGCGCCATCGTCATGCAAGACGCGCTCGAACTCGTTGATCTCTCGGTAGGCACGCTGCCATTCGCCTTTGGTGCAGAACCCCTCGACACGCTCGACGAGAACCCGGCCGTACCACGAACGGTCGAAAATGGCCATTTCGCCGCGGCGGGGCAGCTTGTTCCAGAACCGCCACAAATAGTGGTGCGCGTATTCCTCCTCCGTCGGTTTGACCGTGGAGTAAACACGGATATGCCGCGGGTCGAGACGCTCGACGAGGCGCTTGATGGCCCCGCCTTTGCCCGCGGCGTCCGGCCCCTCGACCACGATGATCACGCGGCGCTTGGCGTCTTTCAGCGCGTGCTGCAGTTGCAACAGGCGCAGGTGGCCGTCCTTCATTTTCTGACGGTATTTCTCGGGTGTCTGGCACTTCGATTGGTCGAGCCCGTCGAGGCGGATTGGATGGTCGGCGGAGGCGACGGGCATAGTCGCGAGACTAAGACGAAGCCGTCCCCCGGCGCGAGCTTATGGCATGAACCGCAGAGCGGACCGAGGGCTGGAAATTCTCCCCCTCCCCCCGCGCCCGCGCCGCTCTCTGCGGGGTAAGCTCTTCACCGACCCGGCCGCAAAAAAAACCCCGCGGACCGGAACGGCACCGCGGGGTTTCGGGGATTAAAACGGATCAGGCGTAAGAGGCCTGCGCACCCTTGAGGTTGCGCTTTTTGATCCACGGCATGAGGGCCCGGAGGCGAGCTCCGGTTTTCTCGATGCCGTGTTTCTCGCCCTTCTTGAGGAGGGCGCTGTATTTTTTGCGGCCCTTTCTGTCCTCGGCGATCCACTCGCGGGCGAATTTGCCGGACTGCACTTCCTTGAGCACGCCCTTCATGCGCTTCTTCACGCCGGAGTCGATGACCTTCGGGCCGACGAGAACGTCGCCCCACTTGGCGGTGTCGGAAATGCTGAAACGCATGCCCGCGATGCCGGCTTCGTTCATCAGGTCGACGATCAACTTCAACTCGTGGAGGCACTCGAAGTAAGCCATCTCGGGTTGGTAGCCGGCCTCGACGAGGGTCTCGAATCCGGCCTGCACCAAAGCGGATGCGCCGCCGCAAAGCACGGCCTGCTCGCCGAAAAGATCGGTCTCGGTTTCTTCCTTGAAGGTGGTTTCGAGAACGCCGGCGCGCGTGCTGCCGATGCCCTTGGCCCAGGCCAGCGCGGTCTTTTTGGCCTGCTTGCTCGGATTCTGGTAGATCGCGATGAGTGCCGGGACGCCTTTGCCCTCGGTGAACTGGCGGCGCACGATGTGCCCGGGTCCCTTGGGGGCGACCATGATCACGTCGATGTCTTTCGGCGGCTTGATCGTTTTGAAATGAATGGCGAAACCGTGGCTGAAGAGGAGCGTTTTGCCTTTGGCCAGGTGCGGGGCAATGTCCTTCTCGTAGACCGCGGCGATCTTGGTATCCGGCACGGCGACCATGATCACGTCGGCTTTCTTCACCGCGTCGGCGGTATTGGAGACCTGGAAGCCCTTTTTCTTGGCCACCGCGCGGCTTTTGCTGCCCGGGTAGAGGCCGATGATGACCTCGACGCCGCTCTCCTTGAGGTTGAGGGCGTGGGCGTGGCCCTGTGAACCGAAACCGATGACGGCCACCGTCTTGCCTTTGAGGTGCTTGAGGTCGGCGTCTTTGTCTGTGTGGATTTTTGCTGCCATAGGAAAAGTCTATTCGCTGTCGGCCGTGCGGGAGAGCGCCACCTTGCCGGTGCGCGTCATCTCGGCGACGCCGAAGTGCTCCATCAGGGAAATGAATTTGGCGATTTTGCCTTCGTTGCCGGTGATTTCGATGACCAGCTTGTCGAGGCGGACGTCGACGATCTTGGCGCGGAAAACGTCGCAGATCTGCAGGACCTCGGAACGGGTTTTCGCGTTCACGTTGACGCGCATGAGCACGAGTTCGCGGTCGACGAATTCGTCGTCGCGGAAATCCTCCACCTTGATCACGTCGACCAGCTTCTCGGTCTGCTTGACCACCTGCTCGAGGACTTTGTCGTCACCGCGCACCACGATGGTCATGCGCGACATGGAGGCGTCGAGCGTCGGGGCGACGTTGAGCGTGTCGATGTTGAACCCGCGGCCGCTGAACATGCCGGCCACGCGCGTCAGCACGCCGAAGCGGTTTTCCACCAGAACTGACAAGGTATGACGCATAAAAGGGTCAGCCAGAATCCCAGAATTGCGCCCGCCCGTCAATGACCCAAGACACCCGGTCAAAGACGGGCCGCGGCTTGCTTCAGAGCGGCCAGCGCAGCCGGCACCTCGCCGGCGGTATTCATGCGGCTGAAAGAGAAACGCAGACTCGACCGCGCCTCGCCGTCCTCCACCCCCATGGCGCGGAGGACGTGGGACGCGTCCACCTCCCCGCTCGTGCAGGCCGACCCCACCGAGCAGGCCACCCCGAGACGGTCGAGACCCGCGAGGAGCCCCTGCGCCTCGTATCCCGGCAAAGCGAAGTTCGTGGTGTTGGGCAGACGGTGGTCCCGATCGCCGTGGAAACGCGCCCCGGGAAACCGCGCGCGCACCCCGGTCTCGAAGGCGTCGCGCAGGGCCGCGAGCCGCGGCATTTCCACCGGCAGCGCCGCGCAGGCCAACTCCGCCGCGGCCCCCAAACCGACAATACCGGGCACATTCTCCGTGCCGGCACGACGGCCTGATTCCTGTCCGCCGCCCCGCAGCAAAGGCGGCAAGCCGAGCCCCGGCCGGACGAGCAACGCGCCGGCGCCCTTCGGTCCGTGGAATTTGTGCGCGGACAACGAAAGCAAGTGCACCGGCACGCGCGCGAGATCAACCGGGATTTTCCCGGCCGCCTGCACCGCATCGACGTGGAAAACGATGCGCCGCTCGTCGGCCAATCGCGCCATTTCTTCCACGGGAAAGAGCACACCGGTTTCGTTGTTGGCCCAGATGACGGAGACCAGCGCCGTGTCCTCGCGCAGGGCCGCGGCGTATTCCGCGAGGTCCGGACGCCCGCCGGCCCCGACGCGCAACCACGTCACCTGGCAACCTTCGCGCGCGAGTTGTTCGCAGAGATTTTTCGTCGCGCTGTGTTCGATCGACGACGTAACAACGTGGCGTTTGCCGGGTTGCGCGGCCAGAGCCCCGCGGATGGCGGTGCAGATCGATTCCGTCCCGCCGCCGGTGAAGACGACCGAGTCGGCGGAAGCACCGAGCATCGCGGCCAACTGGGCGCGCGCTTTTTCCATCGCCGCGCGCGCCGTCCGCCCCGCGGCATGCGGACTCGAGGGATTGCCGAAGTTTTCCCCGAAAAACGGCAACATCGCTTCGCGCACCCGCGGATCGATCGGCGTGGTCGCGTTGTTGTCGAGGTAGATCATAAAAAAAGTTGAGAGCGTTGAGGGAGAAGGACAAATCCTCTCAACCCTCATCTTTCAACCCTCAACTCCTCCGGCCTCTCATACCAGAACGCGCAGCGGTCGCGACGACCGAGGTTGCCGGGCCACGCGCAAATGGCCACCTGCCGCAGGGTCTGCGCGAGGGTGAACTGCTGCACTTTGCGCGCGGAGGACGGCACGGCATGATCGAGCACGCGGAAATGCTGGCCGCGGGCACGCCCCCAGCGCTTGAGGGTGCGGGAAAACCCGATTTCCTCCCCGGCGTAGACCGCTTCGTTGAATCCGCCGGTCTCCGCCCAGCCCTCGCGCAGCGCGAAAAAATACGAGCCGGCAGCGAGACGGAAATTGGCGGCGAGCCAATTCCATCCGCGCACCGCACAACGCGCCGCGCGGTCGAGCGGTGCGCCTTCCAACTCGACCCGCGCCCCGCCGCCGCAGACTTGGCCGGAACCGAGGGCGGACAAAGTCGCGCCGAGAACCGGCTCCGTCAGGATGGCGTCCGCATCGAGCCAGACCAGCCACGGGCCCGTGGAGGCCGCCGCCGCAGCATTGCGCGCCCGGGCGATCTGCCGGTGCGGCTCGTGGACCACGCGCGCACCCGCCGCGCGGGCGGTCACGGCCGTCGCATCGGACGAATCGTTGTCGCAGACGACGACTTCGTAAGCGGTCAAAGCACAAGCCGCGGCCGCCCGGTGCACCGACTCGACCGCGCGGCCGACAAGCTGCTGCTCGTTGTAAGCCGGGATGAGGAAACTCGCGCGCATCGCGGCAATTTGCCATGCAGACGGCCCTTTGCCAACCCGCCCGACAGAGAATGCGCCTGCTTTTTGCTTGCGCCCCCCGGCCCTCCGGCCCGCACCATGGGCCCCCAACATGAACATCATCATCGTGGGCGCCGGAGCCATCGGTCTGCACATGGCGCGCACTCTCTCCGACGAGGAGCATTCCATCTGCGTGATCGAGCAGGACGAGAAGCTCGCGGCCGAACTCAACGAGCAGCTCGACAGCCGCGTCCTCCACGGCAGCGGCGCGAGCGTGGATATCCTCGAGGAAGCCGGCATCGCCAAATGCGATGTCCTTTTCGCCCTGACCAGCCACGACCATACCAACCTCGTCTGCACTTCAATCGGCAAGTCCCTCGGCGCGCGCCGCAGCATCGCCCGCACCAGCCTCGCCATGCAACGCGAGCAATGGCTCTACGATTACGCGGGCCAGTTCCGCGTCGATTACCTTTTCAGTCCGGCCCGCCTCGCCGCGGTGGAACTGGCCAAATCCATCCGCAATCCCGATTGCCTTGTGGTCGAGGAAATCGCCCGCGGACGCATCGAACTGCAGCAGATCCGCCTCGAGCCCGGCAGCCCCGCCCTGGCCATCCCGCTGCGCGAACTCGGCCTCCCCGCGCGCGTACGCATCGGCGCCATCCTCCGTCGCGGCAACCTGATCGTGCCCCACGCCAACGATGCGCTCGAGGCCGGCGACCTTGTCACCATCTACGGGCACCCGCGCCGCCTCGCCGAGGGGTTGCGCAAACTCCACCCCGCCGCGGGCCAGAACAACGAACTCAATGTCGTCATCTTCGGCGGCGACGACTACGGCTTCGCCCTCGCCCAGGCCCTCGAAGGCGGCAGCTTCCGCACGCGCATCATGGAGAAAGACCGGCGGCTCTGCGAAATGCTCGGACAGCAATTGCAGCACTGCACGATCATCAACGCCGACGGCACCTCGCTGCAGGAACTCAAGGAAGAGCGCGTCGGCGAAGCCGATTTTTTCGTCGCGGCCACGCATGATGACGAGGACAACGTCATGGCCTGTCTGCAGGCCCGCGACCTCGGCGCCAAGGCCTGCCTCACGCTCATCCACCGTGCCGACTACGCCAGCGCCATCCAGCGATCGGGCGCGCAGCTCGGCATCCTCGACGCCGTGAGCCCGCGGGTCGCCGTGGCCCGCGAACTCACGCGTTTTGTCACCGCCGACGAGGCCACCGTCCTGCGCACCCTCCCCGGCGGCATCGAAATTCTCTCCGCCCCGGTGGCGGAAAACAGCGCCGCTGCCGGTCGCACCCTCGCCGAGACGGAGTGGCCCGCGGCCAGCGGCCTCATTGCCTTGCAGCACGGCAACCAGGCCTCCGTGCCCGCGGCCGAGGACAAGATCGAGGCCGGCGACACGGTGGTGGCCATCGTCGCGCCCGATGCCAAGGCCGCCCTGCTCAAGCTCCTCGCCTGAACGGCCCATGGATTACCGCCAACTCTGCCGTTTCATCGGCCTCCTGCTTTTGCTCATGGCCGTGTCGATGGCCGGTTGCCTCGCCTACGCGATCTACGACCGGGAACCGGACTTTGCCGCGGACCGCGCGCTCGGATTTTCCACCATCCTCACCGCGGCGGCGGGTGGCTTGCTCCGCTGGCTCGGACGCGGATCGTCCCGCGAAATCCTCCGCCGCGAAGCCATCGTCATCGTCGGCCTCGGTTGGACCTTGAGCACCTTGTTCGGCGCGCTGCCCTACATGCTGTCGACGCCGGCCCTCAGCCCGGCCGCCGCCATTTTCGAATCGGCCTCGGGATTCACCACAACGGGTGCCAGCGCCATAGCCGATGTGGAAGTATGGCCTCGCGGACTGCTGCTCTGGCGCGCCACCACCCAGTGGCTCGGCGGCATGGGCATCCTCGTGCTTTTCGTCGCCGTGTTGTCCATGGCCGGCGGCGGGTCGAAGTC
>JBBECM010000105.1:0-11709 GCA_040881855.1 Chthoniobacterales bacterium
GGTTGTCCACGTGGAGGACCTCGCCGTTGGTTTTGTGCACCTCGTAAATGACCGAAGGATAGGTCGCGATGATGTCCATGTCGTATTCCCGCCGCAGGCGCTCGAGGATGATTTCCATGTGGAGCAAGCCGAGGAATCCGCAGCGGAACCCGAACCCGAGGGCCACGCTGCTTTCGGCCTGGAAGACGAACGAAGAGTCGTTGATCTGCAGTTTCGCCATGGCGGATTTGAGGTGCTCGAAATCCGCCGTGTTGATCGGGTAGACGCCGCTGAAGACCATCGGCTGGATCTCCTGGAATCCGGGAAGAGCCTCGGTCGCGGGAAACCGCGTGCCAGTCAGTGTGTCGCCGATTTTGATTTCGCTCGAGGTCTTGATGTTGGCGATGACGTAGCCCGTGTCGCCCGGCTCGAGGCTTTCCCGCGCCTCCATTTTCGGGGTGAAGACACCGACCTCCTTCACCTCGTAAGGACGGTTGTTGCTCATCATCTTGACCCCGTCGCCCGCTTTGAGCGTCCCGCTCATCATGCGGACGTAGGTCACGACCCCGCGATACGAATCAAAGGTCGAATCGAAGACCAGGGCCCGCACCTTGTCGTCGGGCCACTGTTTCGGTGGTGGAATGCGGTGGATGACGGCTTCGAGAATGTCCTCGATACCGATGCCCGCCTTCGCGCTGGCCAGGATGGCTTCGTCCGCCGGAATGGCCAGGATCTCCTCGAGTTGTCTTTTGACCGTGGGAATGTCCGAGTTCGGCAGGTCGATCTTGTTGATCACCGGGATGATGGTGAGTCCCTGTTTGTTGGCCAGGTGGACATTGGCCACGGTCTGCGCCTCCACGCCTTGCGCGGCATCGACGATGACCAGCGCGCCTTCGCAGGCGGCGAGGGATCGGGAGACCTCGTAGGCGAAGTCCACGTGCCCGGGCGTGTCGAGCAGGTTGAGTTTGTATTCCTGTCCATCTTTCGCTTTGTAGCGCATGGCAACGGGATGCATTTTGATGGTGATGCCCCGCTCCCGCTCCAGATCCATTGAGTCGAGGAGTTGATCCTGTTTTTCCCGCTCGGAGATAGTTCGCGTGGTCTCGAGCAGGCGGTCGGACAGCGTGGTCTTCCCATGGTCGATATGGGCGATGATGCAAAAGTTACGCGTGTTCCGCATGCCGGTGGAGGCGCAGACTATCCGCGAGCGCCGCCCCGCGGTCAAATACCGCGTAGTCGGGATTTGCGAAGAGGCCGGCAGGCAGGCACACTGCGCGGACCATGGATCCGGGCACCCGCAGGAAAATGATCATCACGGCTGCTGTCGTGCTGGCCGCGATCTCCCTTCCGGTGGCCCTGCTGGCCGGAGGAGCCTGGAGCATGTGGAAGGACTACCGCGCGCGGACTACGATGCAGGCGGTCTATAGCGAAGCGCTGCGCGAATCGGCGGAGCGCGCGGCCGACGTGGTCATGCCGGTGCCGACCCTGACCGACAATGCGATCGAATTGTCCGTGCCTCCGGCCAAACTCGAATCCGAGTTGCAACGGGTCATCCGTCTGGCGCACGGGATCGGCGGCAGCGCCGCCTCGTGGAACGACGGCCGGTCGGTGCGCATCGTGGCCAATATCCCGTCCACCGCGCTGGAACTGTTCCGCGGTGCGGTCAACAGCAACGTGGTCAGCATGACCGCGGCCGGGGACAGCCAGAGCAAGACGGTGGTGCAGATTCTGCTCAAGCCGGCCGAGTGACGGTCAAGGTCCGCTTTTCCGGGCCACTCCGTAGATTTGCGCGCTGAAAGGAGCGAGGCTGACCGCACGTGTGTTGCCCGAATTGTTTTGGGCCGCGGCCGCAACTCCGATGAAGCCTTCGCCGTATTGCGGATCATCGGTGTTGACGAGCAACTTCCAGTCGGCGGGGCGGGGGAATACCAGGGGGAGATCCTCGACCGGATCAGGTGAGAAATTGACAACGACCACGATATCTTCGTCGGGAGCTCCGGGCAGGTAGCGGCGGTAAACGAGCAGTTGCCGGTCGGGATCCTGCTCGGTGATACGGATACGGGTGTCCTGCAGCGCGGCGCCGCGGCCGTCGAGATTGCGTCGAAGATGGATGAGGTCGCGGTAAAGTTTGGTCGAGCGTTGCGAGAGTTCGCCGCGGCCCCAGTCGATCGGGTTGGAATCGTGGAACTCGGCATCTTCGAGCAGTTCCTGTCCCATGAAAATCATCGGCACCCCCGGGGCGGTGAGGGTCAAGACCGCGGCCAGGGCGCTTTTGCGGCGTGCCGTCAGGCTGTGGGGATTCTCCCCGTCCGCTTCGGTGATGAGCCGGCGCTTGCCATTGAGCTTCCCGGTTTCGTCGTGGTTCTCGGTGTAGATCACGCGGGTCAAACCGAGATCGGTGGACAGGCGGGAGGCGATGTCGCGCACGTCCGTCTCGCCCGCAGGCCGGACCAATTGCGGCACGACACCCTCGCGGCCGCCGCTGCCCGCGTGGTGGAAGGCATATTCCCACGATCCGTCGAACCGCTCGTTGCCGACCGCGTCCTCGGCGATGCTGATTTTGCCCGGATATTCCTTGCGGATCATGGCCGAAACCTCGTCGATCAGCTTTTCGCCGTCCGGGTTCTCCGCCGCTCCGTCGTTGTAGCGCAGGATGTTGACCACCGAGTCCCAGCGCAGTCCGTCGATTCGGTATTCGTCGAACCACATGCGCACCTGGTCGGCGATGAATTCGCGCACTTCCGGACGGCTGAAATCCGGGCGGGGGCCCCAGGGAGTGGTTCCGCGGTCGGCGTCCTCGTAAAAATAGATCCCCGCGCCGGTATCGCCCCCGCCGTAGCCGTCGAATTGCCAAAGGCTGAGGTCCTGCGGGCCGTAGTGGTTGTGCACGATGTCGAGGTGCACGGCGATGCCTCGTGCGTGGCAGGCTTTGATAAATTCCTTCAGCGCGTCGGGTCCGCCATAGGTGCTCTCCACGGCGAACTGGTCGCTCGGATTGTAGCCCCAGCTGTGTCGTCCGTTGAATTCATTGACCGGCATGAGCAGGACGCAGTTCACGCCCATTGCTTTGAGGTGGTCGAGTTTGGTCGCGGCATCCAGCAGGGTGCCGGGCTCGCCGTCGCGGGGCTTCGGATCATGAAAAGTCCCCGGATGCATCTGGTAGATCACGAGATCGTTGAGTTTGACTTCCGGCGGAGCCGTTCCGTCCCAATCGAATGCCAGCGGGTCGTGGATGACTGACTTTCCCGCTTTCGATACGGCCCGCCCGCGGGGATCGCGTCTCTCCAGATCGGAATTGAGGAGAAACATGTATTCGTCGCCGGGGCGGGCCGTGGCCACCCGGGCGGACCATATGCCGGTGTCCCGATCCATGGTCATCGTGCCCGCTTCGGGTTTCCAATTGTTGAAGCTTCCAGTCACGGAAATCGTTTCCGCATTCGGGGCCCAAACGCGGAAATCGGTGCCGGTGACGCGGTCATCCCCGTCACGCTGGACGATGGCACCGAGGGTCTGTTTGTGTGCCTCCGTAGCAACCGCGGCGGTTTTGCTCGGAACCGGGGTTGATGTCGGCGCTGCCACGATGGATGGGGAAAGCGCGGGTGCGGGGAGGGTCATTTCCCGATTCGCGGTCGCGCGCAAGTCGGTGGCCTCATGGGGAAGCCCGAGCGTGCCTTCGCGGAAACGCACCGTGACGGAGTCGGGTTCGACCCGCATGAGTTTGACCCGCGCGCCGGCCGGAACTTCCACTTTTCCGGCCACACGGCCCTCATACAGGGCGGGAAAAGTGACATCCTCGCGCAGGGTCACGGTCTCGGGTTGGCGCTCGGGGTTTTCGATCAGCCACGCGACCGGATCGTCTTCCGTGGGCCTCGGTTCGGGCTCCGGAGTCGGCTCAGCCAGCGGTTCGGGCGTGGGAGCAGGCGTGGCGGCGGGAACCGGAGCCGGGGGCGGAGGAGGGAGCTGGAAATACGTGGTGACCCGCTCCACGAGGTGATCGGCGAAATAGCGCAGCGCCTCGGCGGGAGGGGTCTCCCCGCGCCAACGGTTGAAGCCCCACAGGCTTGCCGCGAGCAGACCGACGGTGGCGAGAAGGAAGAGGAAACGGACGGTGCGACGGCGACGATTCCAAGCTTCAAGCTTGCGGTTGGGTTTCGGCTGCGGGTCGGTCGCGGCACCTGGCGCGGATTCGGAATGAGGCACGACAAAGCCGTTTTGGCAAAGCGGACAAACCACCTCGTGTCCGGCCCATGCCTCCTCGACATTGAGTTGGTCATGACAGTGCGGACAGGCGATGCGCATAAACGGGGGAAGAAAGTTCGATTAAAGTCCGTCCCGCCGGCCGGGAAAATCCCTTTCGCACCTGTTTGGTGCCAGAGCCCGGACTTTTTTGCCGTGCCCGGCGGATCCTCATCCGTTAGAGGAAACGGACGATGTCCGCACCCGCCGCGCCCGCTGATCGCCGCATTTACCAAAGCGCGCGGAACATTGCCGACCTTTACCGCCTGGCGGCCGAGGCCTACGGGGAGCATGCGGCCCAGGCGCACAGGGTCAAGGGCGGTGACTTCATCATGCGCAGCTACCGCGAACTCTACGATCTCTCCCGGGCTTTGGGCACCGCTCTGATCGGTCTCGGGCTTTCCGCGCGGGAGCATGCGGCCATCATTTGCGACAACCGGCCCGAGTGGATGGTTTGCGATGCGGCCATCCTGCTTTGCGGGGCCGCGGACGTGCCCAGGGCGGCCGACACCACCAGTCAGGAGATTTCCTTCATCGTCGCGCACAGCGACGCGGTTCTGGTCATCGCGGAGAACCATCGCGTCCTGGAGCGCGTGCTGGCCGTGCGGGCCGCTTTGCCCCGGGTGAAGCACATTGTCCTGATCGAAGGCGAGCCGCCGGACGGAAGCGACGTGCACAAACTGTCCGATCTGATCGAGCGCGGGCGGCATCTGCGGTCCGCGGGGGACCGCGTGATCGAGGAGCGCCTGGCCGGGGTCAAGGGCGAGGATCTTTTCACCCTGATCTACACCTCCGGGACCACGGGCGAACCGAAGGGCGTGATGCTGACCCACGACAACATGATGTCACAGGTTCGCTACCTGCCGTTCGAGCTGGATCCGGGCGACCGCGTGCTTTCCATCCTGCCGGTCTGGCACAGCTACGAGCGGGTTTTCGAGATGGTGACGATCAGCCGAGGGGCGTGCACCTACTACACGAGCCTGCGCATGGTGGGCGAGGATCTGCGCAAGGCACGGCCCACCTGGATGGCCTCGGCGCCCCGGTTGTGGGAAGGGCTTTACAACCGCATCCTGCACAATGTGGCCGAGGCCCCCGGGCTGCGCCGCGCCTTGTTCTGCGCGGCTTACCATTGTTCGCGCCAATACCAGTCGGCGGTGTTTTTCCTCACGGGCCGCAGGCTTGACCTGAAGGGAAGGTCGGTTTTCGAGTCGGCCGCCCTCGCGGTGCGCAGCGTGCTGCGCATGCTGGTTTATGCGGTGCCTTACCGGATACTCGACGCGCTGGTGCTGAAGAAATTGCGCGGCGTGGTCGGGGGGGAGTTCAAGGGAACGGTGTCCGGAGGAGGCGCGCTGCCCCCGCACGTCGATGAATTTTTCAACTACATCGGCATTCCCGTGCTGGAAGGCTACGGCATGACGGAGACCTCACCTGTTCTTGCCGTCCGGACGTGGCGCAAACTGATCATCGGGACAGTCGGTCCGTTCTGGCCGCGCACCGAAATCCGCATCGTCGATCCCGCAACCGGCACGGTGATTTATCCCTCGCGGGGCCACGGGGGCGGGGGCAAGGGGATCAAAGGGGAGATCCACGCCAGGGGTCCGCAGGTCATGAAAGGTTATTACAAAAATCCCGGGGCGACGGAAAAGGTGCTCAAGGACGGATGGATGAACACCGGCGACCTCGGCATGGTGACTTTCAACAACTGCTTGAAAATCCTCGGCCGCTCGAAGGAAACCATCGTGCTGTTGAGCGGCGAAAACGTCGAACCGGTGCCCGTCGAGGCGCAGTTGCTCGAGTCGCGCTTCATCGAGCAGTGCCTGGTGGTCGGGCAGGACGAGAAGCATCTTGCCGCCCTCATTGTGCCCTCGCTGGATGGCCTGAAGGCCCAAGGTTTCGAGTTGGCGACGCTGGCCGCGGCGGAGGACCATCCGCAGGTCGCCGAATTGATCACCGCCGAGGTCCGCCGGTTGGTCAGCCGCGAGCAGGGGTTCAAGCCGTTTGAATTCGTCACGGCCTGGCGCTTCGTGCCGAAAGCCTTCGAGGTCGGGGACGAACTGACCGCCACCTTCAAACCCAAGCGCCATGTCATCGCGGAAAAATACGCCGGGCTGGTCGATGACATCTACCGCCACACGCGGACGGCGCGCGCCATGTAGCGGACGCTAACGTTTGGCCGCCGAGGGCAGGTGCTCGTGGCAGTATTCCTCGCCGTCGCCGGCCACGCGAAAATCCAAACCCGGGTCGGAATTTTCGGTGCGTCCGCACGTGTGGCAGCAATGGAGCGCCGATTCCGTAGGGCCCTTGAACCCGGCCAGGCGCACGGCATCACGGCGTTGGGTGCGCCAGTTCATGACCAAGCCGGGCAGGAAAAAGAGGAGGTAATTGGTCAGCGATGCCGCCATGGCCGCTTTGGCGGGCAGGGGAAGCAACGCCAGTTGCAGGGCAAGCATCGCCGCGAGCATCCAGGCAAGGTATTTCACGCGCACGCGCAGGACGAAGAAAAGGAAGATCTCGTAATTCGGGGCGATCGTGGCAAAGGCGAAGAAAAGAGACAGGTTGAGGAATGTGTTGCTCGATCCTCCGCCGAAAAAAAAGGCCGCGATCGTGCAGCCGATCATGCCGACGAGATAGAACACGTTGAGTTTGAGAGCGCCCCACTGCTCCTCGAGGGCGCTGGCCAGAAACCACATGAAAAGCAGGAGGAAGAACACCCAGAACCAGCTCGTGGTCTGCGGGATGAAAATGTAGGTGACCAGACGCCAGACTTCGCCCTCGCGGATTTTTTCCGGGATGAGGGCCAGGGTGCCGGCGTAAGCGGGATCAAGGCCGACAAGAAGGAAAGTCAGGGCGTTGAGCAGGACCACCGCCTTGAGCACGCCGGGCGTGCCGAGCCACGGCAAATACCTTGCCAGAAAATCCCAGACTTTTCCCGCCGGTATGTCCGTCATGGAGCGGACACTTTTTGCTGCCAAGGCCAGCGGCCGTTGATTTCCAACTCGAGCGAGAAGCTGAGGAACGTGCGGATGATCACGATGGCACCGAGCACAGCCAGATTCTGCAGGGTCGGGGCCACGGCCACCGTCTTGATGATGTCGCCGGCCACGAGCAATTCGAGTCCGAGAAGAATCGCGCGGCCGAGATTTTGACGGTAGGCCATGTAGCGGTCGAGGCCCGGCGGCGGCTCCGCCAGGAGGGCGCGACCGGTGGCGGCGATGATGCCGAGCACGATGACGGCAACGCCGATGCCGTCGATGACCATGCCGATAGACTCGACCGCTTCTTGGAAGTTCATCCGGCCACAAGGGTGCACAGGCGGCGTCGGGCCGACAAGCATGCAAGCTGGCCATCAAGGCGCCGCCGCGGCAGCATGAAAGTGGCAATTATGGGCACAGAGATCGAACGCAAATTCCTCGTCGCGGACGAGTCATGGCGTCCCGCGGTGGAAAGCTCGGCGGTGCTCAGGCAAGGCTACCTGGCAATCGACGAAGGCTCCACGGTGCGCGTGCGGACCGATGGCGCGGCAGCCTGGCTCACGATCAAAGGTCCGGCCGACGGCCTGACGCGGGCGGAATTCGAATGGGCCGTGCCGTGGGCCGAGGCGGACGCGTTGCTCGAACTGTGCCGCGGGCGCGTGGTCGAGAAGACGCGCCACAAGCTCCGGTCGGGCGACCATCTTTGGGAAATCGACGAGTTCGCCGGATCGAACGCCGGGCTGATTGTGGCGGAAATCGAATTGCACCGGGAGGACGAGCTTTTCGCCAAGCCGCCATGGCTGGGATCCGAGGTGTCGGGTGACCGGAGATTCGACAACGCCAGACTGAGCCTCCGGCCGCAAGGCCTCGGGGCCATCCGCCTTCCTCATTAGCATAACAACAGACAATACATGTCATGTATAATGGCTTTAGGTGTCCGGCCGGTCCTTTCTCCCGCCCGGGCCTCAGGTTTCACCTCCCTCGGCCTGCGCCGCCTAACGCGCGATTTCGCTAAATCTGCATAGTCTGGACCACGATCATCCGGCAAGTTTGGCAGGTTCATCCATGCCTAAGCTCCGCCCCTCGCTTCCCACGCATCTGGTTGCCGTTTTGTTCTGCCTCTTTTTCCGGGCCATGGCTCCCGCTTCACCCGTGGCCCAGTCCCCCGGCGGAACGCCGGACGCCGGTCCGCCACTGGAATTCAGTCTGGTGCCCGGCCGGGATCCTGGCGGATGGAATTTCGTCCTCGAGCCTTATGCTTGGAGCCCCGGTCTTTACGGTCAGATCGGCTTGAAAGATCTGCCGGTCGCGGAGGTGAACCAAAGCCCCATCGATATCCTCAAGACCCTTGATTGGGGTTTCTTTCTGCGCGGCGAGGCACGCCGCGGACGCTGGGGTTTGCTCGGGGATGGATTTTTCGCGCAGTTTTCCACCACGGCCGATCCGGGTGCGGGTCTTTACCGCGACATCACCTCGACCGCGCAGCAAAGTATGGTTTCGCTCGCCCTCGCTTACCGCGTGGTTACCGACCGCCGCTTCTTCGTCGATGTCTATGCCGGCGGCCGTTACTCGTACGTGGGCGACTCCGCCACGGCCGAAGTCAACCGCGCGGGCCTTGACGCGTTGAGCGAAGGCATCATCGACCGCGCGATCACCGCATTCGGACCGCGTCTCGTCGCCAAGTATCCCAGACTGAAAAACGTCCCCGCCTCGACCCTCCAGCGGGCCAAAGAAATCGGCGTGGAAAAACTGTCCGACCGGATCGAAGAGAAGTTGCCCCAGCATGTCGCAGCGGACCGCTGGTGGATTGATCCCATGGTCGGACTGCGCGGACAGGTCAATTTCACCCGCTGGCTCTTTGCCGCCGCGCAGGCCGATGCCGGCGGTTTCGGTGTCGGGTCGCAAATCACGGTCAACACGCAGGCCACCCTCGGCGTGAATTTTTCGCGCCACGTCGCCCTCGAGGCCGGCTACCGCTACATGTATATCGACTACGACAAGGACAACTTCCTCTACGACGTCAATATGCCGGGTATCTTCGCCGGGCTGATCTTCAAGTTCTGACTTCGGGCGCCGCCCGCGCCGCGGTTACTCTTCCGCCATGTTGTTGTCCGCCCCGTTGCGAACCCTCACCCGGATTGTTGGTTGGTCCCTCGGACTGCTCCTCGCCGTCTGGTCCTTCGGTGCTTTGTGGCACGACGCCGCCCCGGCCCTCGCCTGGATTTTCGCCGCGGTCCTTGCCCTCGCCATGTGGACACTGCGTCCGACCGGCCGCTCGTGGTTCGTGCCCTTGGCCGGTTTTGTCGCCGTGCTCGTCTGGTGGCTCGCTCTTGCCCCCTCGCATGACCGTAGTTGGCCGGCCGAATACTCCCGTCTCCCGGTCGCCCGGATCGACGGCGAGCGGCTGACCATCACCGATCTGCGCAATTTCGATTATCCGCGAGGCGGCGCACCGGTCCCGCGCTGGGAGACCCGCACCTACAATCTCGCCGATCTCGAAGGCATGGACCTTGCGGTCAACTACTGGGGGTCACCCTTGATCGCCCACCCCATTGTTATTTTCCATTTCAAAGACGTTCCACCGCTCGCCTTTTCCATCGAAACCCGCCGGGAGGAAGGCGAGGCCTATTCGGCCCTCGCCGGATTTTTCCGTCGTTACGAACTGATCGTCCTCGCCGGTGACGAGCGTGACCTGCTCCGTGTGCGCACCGGGTTCCACCAGGGCGAGGACATCTACCTCTATTCCACGGTGGCCGATCCGGAGCGTGCGCGCCGGCGCCTTTTGGAATACGTCGGCACCATAAACCGCATCGCCGGCCAGCCCCGCTGGTATAACGCGGTGACGAGCAATTGCACCACCGCCATCCGCGGCATGCGCCAGGGCGATCCGATGCCGTTCGATTGGCGTTTGCTCATCAACGGACGCGGAGACGAGATGCTCTACGAGCGCGACCTGCTCCGCACCGGGGGATTGTCTTTCGCCGCCCTCAAGCCGCGGGCCCTTGTCACCGCCGCCGCGCGGGCCGCGCACGATGACCCGGACTTTTCGCGAGTCATCCGCGCCGGACGCCCGGGATTCGCGCCGGATCCGCCGGCCGGCATGGTGCCTATCCCCGGCGGCGAATTCACCATGGGGACCGACTCGGGGGATGCTTTCCCCAACGAGCGCCCCGCCCACCAAGTCACGGTCACCCCGTTTTTCCTCGATGCGCATCCGGTGACCAACGACGAGTTTGCCCGGTTCGTCGAGGCCACCGGCTACCAAACCATCGCCGAGCGACCGGTCGACTGGGAAGAACTCAAAAAGCAGGTCCCGCCCGGCACCCCGAAGCCGCCCGAGGAGATGCTCGCGCCGGGCTCTCTCGTCTTTCGTCCCACGTCCGGCCCGGTCGACCTGCGCGACATGTCGCAGTGGTGGATCTGGACCCCCGGCGCATCGTGGCGGCATCCGGAAGGTTCCGGCAGTTCGATCGAGGGACGCGGGAAGCATCCGGTCGTGCAGATCGCTTTCGAGGACGCGCAGGCTTACGCGCGGTGGGCCGGCAAGCGGTTGCCCACCGAGGCGGAATGGGAATTCGCCGCGCGGGGCGGACTTCCCAACGCGCGTTACCCTTGGGGCGACGAGGAAAATCCGGACGGCAAGTTCATGCTCAACCGTTGGACCGGTGACTTTCCCTACCGCAACGACCGTGCGGACGGATTCCCCGGCACATCGCCTGTCGGGTCGTTTCCGCCGAACGGTTTCGGACTTCATGACATGGCGGGCAATGTATGGAACTGGTGCAGCGACCTCTACCGTGCCGACACCTACGCCCAGCGCGCGGGCGACGGGCCGGCTTGTTGCGACCCGCGCGGACCGCTCACGGCCACCGACGAGACCATGATTCCCGGCGACCCCTCGCCGCCCTCCGCTCCCGGTGCCGAACGCCGCGTGACCAAAGGCGGCTCCTTTCTCTGTCATCCATCGTATTGCGAAAGCTACCGTCCGTCCGCCCGCCGAGGCATCCCGCCCGATACCGGCAGCAGCCATGTCGGCTTTCGCTGTGCCATGGATGCACCCGCTGACCGCTGAACAGGGACAACCCGCGCCGGACGATTCTGCGGATTTTGCATAGTCTGCCGCCGGACCGCTCGCGGATGCTGCCTGCTCCGGACTGATCCGGATCAAATCCGAACCAAACAAAACCCATATGAAAAACGTCATCCGCTTCGGCGCCCTCCTGCTCGTCACGTCCATCCTCACTGCCTGCCTCAGCCCGGCGCAGCGCTCGCAGACCCGTCAGAGCACCCGCGTGCAAGAGCGCACCGAACACCGCATGGAAAACCGCGGCTGGTAATAAGACCGGCCACAAAAGCTATCGGCCCGCGGTGCGCCCAGCACCGTGGGCTTTTTTTGTCGCAAGCTTAGAGCGTACGCTCGATTTGTCCGGCTCGGCGGCAGCCTCTCCCCGAAGCTCAGGGATGCTCGTTGGAAAAGGCCACTTCCTCGCGCACCGTCACGTTGGCCGCCACCGCCCGCTCG
>JBBECM010000106.1:0-11491 GCA_040881855.1 Chthoniobacterales bacterium
CTAAAATCGGTATCAATGGCTTCGGGCGCATCGGGCGCCTCGTTTTCCGCGCGATTGCGGAGCAGGGATTGCTGGGCAAGGATTTCCAAGTGGTGGCGGTTAACGACCTCGTGCCGGCGGACAACCTCGCTTACCTGGTTAAATACGACTCCACCCAAGGCGCTTTCAGGGGCACGGTCTCGAGCGAGAAATCTTCGCCCTCCGCACCCGAGGATGACGTCCTCGTGGTCGACGGCCAGAAGATCAAATGTCTCGCGGTCAAAGAAGGTCCGTCCGCCCTCCCGTGGAAAGAACACGGCGTGGATATCGTGCTCGAGTGCACCGGCCTTTTCACCGAAGCGGCCAAAGCCAAAGGCCATTTGGATGCCGGCGCGAAAAAAGTCATCATCTCGGCCCCGGCCAAAGAGGAAGACATCACCGTGGTCATGGGCGTGAACGACGAGAAATACGACGCGGCCAAGCACAACATCATTTCCAACGCCAGTTGCACCACGAACTGCCTCGCGCCGGTCGTCTACGTCCTGCTCAAGGAAGGTTTCGGCATCGAGGAAGGTCTCATGACCACGGTGCACAGCTACACCGCAACGCAAAAGACCGTTGATGGTCCGTCCAAGAAGGACTGGAAAGGCGGACGCGCCGCCGCGATCAACATCATCCCCTCGACCACGGGCGCGGCCAAAGCCGTCGGCCTGGTCATCCCCGAGATCAAAGGCAAGCTCACCGGCATGTCCTTCCGCGTCCCGACCCCGACCGTCTCGGTCGTCGACCTCACGGTCAAAACGGTCAAGGAAACCAGCTACAAGGAAATCTGTGCGGCGATGAAAAAGGCCAGCGAGACCTACCTTAAGGGCATCCTCAAATACACCGACGACGAAGTTGTCTCGTCCGATTTCATCCACGACACCGCCTCGAGCATTTTCGACGCCGGTTCGGGCATCGAGCTGAACAGCCGCTTCTTCAAGCTGGTCAGCTGGTATGACAACGAGTGGGGTTACAGCAACCGTTGTGTCGATCTCCTCAAGAAGGTCGCCGCCAAACTCTAAAAGCGAATCTGCGACCGCGCCCGGGGCAACCCGGGCGCGGTTACCATCTTCCGCACCGCCATGGGCAAATTCTCCTCTCTCCGCGATCTCGACTTCGCCGGCCGCCGCGCGCTCATCCGCGTGGACTTCAATGTCCCGCAGGACAAAGCGACCGGCGCGATCACCAACAACCAGCGCATCGTCGCCGCGCTTCCCACCATCAAGCACGTCCTCGACCACGGTGGTTCGGTCGTGTTGATGAGCCATCTCGGACGCCCCAACGGCGAGAAGGCGGAGAAATACACGCTTAAGCCGGTCGCCGCGGAATTGGAAAAGCTCCTCGGCCAACCGGTCAAGTTCGTCCCCGAATGCTCCGGTCCGGTGGCGGAAGAAGCCTGCGCGAAGCTCAAGCCCGGCGATGTCGTCCTGCTCGAAAACCTCCGCTTCCACATCGAGGAAGAGGGCAAGGCAAAGAAAGAAGACGGATCTTCGGTCAAAGCCGATCCGGCCAAAGTCGTCGCTTTCCGCGCCAGCTTGAGCAAGCTCGGCGATGTTTATCTCAATGACGCCTTCGGCACGGCGCACCGCGCGCATTCGTCGATAATCGGGGTCGATCTTCCGCAGAAAGCGGCCGGCTTCCTCATGGAGAAGGAACTCAACGCCTTCGCCGCGGTGCTCGAGCATCCGCAGCGTCCGCTTCTCGCCATTCTCGGCGGTGCGAAAATCGCGGACAAAATCCCGCTCATCACCAACCTGATCGAGAAAGCGGACGAAATCATCATCGGCGGCGGCATGGCTTACACCTTCAAGAAGGTCCTCGACGGCATGGAAATCGGCGGCAGCCTTTTCGATCCGGAGGGCGCCAAGATGGTGGCCGACCTCGCGGCCAAGGCCAAAGAGCGCAAGGTGAACCTCATCTTCCCGGTCGACTTCGTTTGCGCCGACGCCTTTTCGCCGGAGGCCAACACCCAAGCGGCCGATGAGACCTCCGGCATTCCGGCCAGATGGGAAAGCCTTGATGCGGGTCCGAAATCCATCGCGCTTTACCGCGAGGCCATCCTCCGCGCCAAGACGATCATTTGGAACGGCCCTCCCGGGGTGTTCGAATTCGAGAAGTTTTGCGGTGCGACTAAAGCCATGGCCGAAGCGGTGGCCGAGGCGACAGCCAAAGGCGCGACCACCGTGGTCGGGGGCGGGGACACCGCCACCGCGGCCAAGAAATTCGGGGTGGCGGACAAAGTCAGCCACTGCTCGACGGGCGGCGGGGCCAGTCTGGAATTCCTTGAGGGCAAGGTGCTCCCGGGAGTTGCAGCCTTGGCCGTCTGACCGGCATCCTTGCCGTCCTTGCCAGACGAACCTACGCTTGAACGACGATATCGCCGGCCTGCCTGAGAGGCCGCCCACGAGATGCGCAAATTCCTTCATCGGCAGCAGTTGGTGAAAAAAGGCCTGGCCTGCGGCAAGTCCCGCCGCACGGTCGAGGACAGCCCGTGGCGTGAAGCCCTGGCCTGCGGCTGGCTGCCGCGTGTCATTGTTTTCGCCCTCTTCGCCATCGGTCTCGGCTTCCTTATTTTCACCGGCGGACCCCAGGAAGAGCCGCTCAAGAAATACCTCATCTGTCTGCTCGTCTTCGGCATCTCGATCGCCCAGCTCTGGGTCAATCACCCGCAGGCCTTTTACCGGAATTCCAGCCTCGCCCTGATCTACGGAATCCTCCTGACCCAACTGGCCACGATCAAAAGTCTGCTTGTGCTGGCCGACACCGGTCGCATCGATCTGCAAGTCCTGCCCTTGCTCATTCCGTATGCCTTCGCGCCGTTGGTTTTTTCCGTGTTGCTTGGACGCCACCTCGGACTCTTCGGTGCGGTGGTGGCGAGTTTGTGGGGTGCGTTTTTGATGCCGGTCATCGACACCGTCTTTCTCGTTATCTCGCTCATCTCCGGCGTGGTCGCCGTGCTCTTCACTTTGCAAGTCCGCCGCCGCAGCCAACTCATCCGCGCCGGTCTTTATGTCGGCGTGGCCGTCTGGCTGCTCGCTGCCATCTTCGGCCAGATCGGGCCGCGCCTCATCACCGAGCCGCAATTGACCGATTGGGGCATGGTCGGATGGCAAACCCTCGCCGCCTTCGGGGTCGGGGTGGGCACCGCCATTCTGGTTAGCGGCATTCTGCCCGTGCTCGAACACATCTTCGGCATCACCACAGATATTTCCTGGCTCGAGTCCGCCGACCTCAATCACCCGCTGCTCAAGCGCATGACCCTCGAGGCGCCCGGCACCTACCATCACAGTCTTGCCGTGGCCAATCTGGCCGAAGCCGGCGCCGAATCAATCGGGGCCAACCCGACCATTTGCCGCGTCTGCGCCTACTTCCACGACATCGGCAAAATGGTGAAGCCGGAGTATTTCACCGAGAACATGGCCGGCGGGGTCAACCCGCATGACAACCTCGCGCCGTCCATGAGTTCGCTCATCATCATTTCACACGTGAAGGAAGGCGTTGATCTCGGACTGAAAAACAAACTCAACGACTTGGTGATCGATGTCATCCGCGAGCATCACGGCAATTCGACGGTGCGCTTCTTTTACGACCGCGCCCAGCATCAAGCCGAGGATGCGCGCCTCGGCGGCAAGATCATGAACCTGCGTGCCGAAGACGTGCCCGCTGTGCAGGAGGAAAATTTCCGTTATCCCGGACCGAATCCTCAGAGCAAGGAAAGCGGCATCGTATGCCTGGCCGATGCGGTGGAAAGTGCCTCGCGCAGCCTCAAGCGACCGACCCCGCAACGCGTCGAGGATCTGGTCGACGAGGTGATCGAACGCAAGACGGACGAGGGCCTGCTCGACGAATGTCCGTTGACCTTGGCCGACATCAAAAAACTGTCCGCCAGCTTCCGCTTCACCCTCCTCAATATGATGCACAGCCGCATCGCCTACACGCCGGAGGAGGAAAGTCCGCCTGCGCGGACAAACACCGCGGCCACGGCTTGAGTCTCCGGTTTTTGTTCAGTCTGACTGAATCACCGGAAACTGAACCCGGAGCACTTTCCAAATTTCCTCCAGCCTTGGCATGCGTAGGGCGCGGGCTTAAGCAGTCACCATGAGCTCGGGCCCCGCTTTCGTCTGGATCAACCGCCAGCGCGCGGTGCGTCCCCGGCAGTTGCGCCTCGAGACTGCCCGGACTGCGATCGAGCGGGCCTGGCCGGAGGTGGTCAAAGCCGAGTGCCGCGGGTCGGTCCTCCTCCGCCTGCCCGAGATTTCCTTCGTCCTCGTTTCCGATGCCCGCATCGCGGCACTGCACGATGAATTCATGCGCGATCCGAATCCGACCGACGTCATCACTTTCCATTATGGTGAAATCGTGCTCAGCGCCGAGACGGCCCGCCGCGAGGCGCGCAAGCGCGGATTGCCGCTGCCCGAGGAACTCGCCCGCTATGCCGTGCACGGGTTGCTCCACCTTGCGGGCTGGTCGGACGCCGCTCCCGGTGCGGCCTCGGAGATGCGTGCCGTGCAGGAAAAAATTTTGCGCCGCGCCCTGCGCGGGTTGTGCTAGTTTACGCCCATGTTACAGCCCGTTCCCCTCGCCACGCCCGCCGCGGAAATCGCCGCGTGGTGGCGCCTTGTGGAGCTTTGCCTGCCCTCGCACGAGGAGTGCGGGGCACTGACTTTCACGCCGGCGGGCGCGGAGACGCTCGAAGCGGACTGGGAGCAGTGGCTGACCGATACCTTCCTTCCCGCAGTGCATCCCTCACTGGCAGCCTTGCAATCGGCCGCCGCGACGCAGGACGTGGCGCGTGTCTTGTCCGGTGACGCGGCGCTGGGACATTCGCTCTCGTCCGCCGCCGCCCGCGGCAGTCTCGCTGCCGGGCGCCATCTGCTGCTTTCTTTCCAGCCGCCGCAAGCGGCAAAGCTTCTCGAGCGCCTGCGCGAGGCGGCCGCCACGGACGAGCAGGTCGGGCATGCGGCGACGGTGTTCGCGGTGCGGGGCAGGACGTTCCATCTGCCCTTCCTCCAGGTGGCCGGAGCCTTGCTGCTGGCCGAATGCGTTCTCGGGGCGGACGCGGCGGGTGTGACTTTGCCCGCGCCGTGCACGGCCGGTCTGCTGCAGAGCGCCCTCGACCGCATGGCGGCCCTGCCGGCCGCGCAGTTGCTGGCGGTATGAGCGAGGCTGGCGTCATCACCGGAATCGAAACGCGCGGCGAACACGCGCTCTCCACGCCTTGGAATGTCGTGGTGCACAACGATCCGGTGAACCTCATGTCTTATGTCACCATGGTCTTCCAGCGCGTCCTCGGTTTTCCGCGCGACCGCGCGACCAGGCACATGCTCGAGGTGCACCACAAGGGACGCTCGCTCGTCTGGTCGGGGGAACGCGAGCGGGCCGAGGCCGTGGTCGAGCAACTTCACGGCTACCTCCTGCTGGCCACCATCGAGCAGGCGGAATACTGACCCGTTCATGCGTTTCCATCGTGCTACCTCCGGTTCTTGGGAACTCCGCGGTCTCCGTCCGCTCTTCGTTTCGCTGCTCGCGGAACTGCCCAAGGCGGCATCACGGCACCGCAAGGCGCAGGCGCGCCTTTATCCCGACCCGACGGGAGGCGAGGGAGAAGCGCAGTTCCGGAACGATTGGAAAGAACATGTCCGCCCGGGACTCGAGCTCCTTTTCGCTTCCAGCCGCGAGACCGTGGCGCGCGACCTTTCCACGCTGGTCCCGAACGGTCCGGGAGCCTCCCTCGTCATTCCGCCCGCCCACCTTGATGCCTGGCTCAATGCGCTCAGCCAGGCCCGCCTGATCATCGTCGAGGAAAACGGCTTCACCGAGTCCGACCTCGATCATGGCGAGCAGCCGGATCTGGCCACCCGCCGCGGGCTGTCCCTGCTCAAGGTGCATTTCTATGCACACTTGCAGGAATTGCTCGTCGAGGCGGCGGGCTGACCGGCATGGCCGCGGCCGAAACCAGCGAAGCCATCCTGCTGCGGCGGGCGCGCTTCGGCGAATCGAGCTACGTGCTGGTCTGGCTCTCCCCGGCCCGCGGAAAAATCCGCACGACGGCGCGTGGCACGGCGCGGCGCGACAGCAAACTGCGCGGGCAACTCGATTTGTTCTACCATGCGGAGATCCAGTTTGCCGCCGGCCGCCAAACCGACCTCCATGCTTTGCGCGAATTGAAACTGCTCGGAACTTGGGAGGGTTTGCGCGGCAACTACGCGCGCCTTCTGGCCGCCTCGTATTTCGCCGAGCTGTGCGATTTGCTTTCCGAGCCCGGGCACGCCGCGCCGGAACTCTTCGACCTGCTGCGCCGCGCTCTCGGGCACCTTTGTGCAAACGACCCCTCGCGCCGCTCGGTGGAGTTTTTCGAGAGCGAAACCTGCCGGGTCATGGGCTTCGGTCATGCCGGCAATGCCCTCGGGGCGATCGAGGCGCACGCCGGCCGCATCCCTGCCAACCGGCGGCGGTTGGCGGGGATGGTCGGCTGACGCGGGCTTCGCGGCGGTTGCCGCGGGAGGAGGCTGACGGTATGCTTGAAGCATGCCGCCCACGCTTTCCCCGCCGGCTCCCGGATGGCGCGAGCCTGATGCGGAGGCCCTGTCTTTGGAAGTGGCGGGCGATGCCGCCGCCTCGCGCGGCGACGACCGCGAGGCGCTGTCCTGCTGGTCGGAAGCGCTCGCCGCCTTGACTTCCCTGCCGCGTCCGGTCGAGGCCGCCCGAGTGGCATCCAAGATGGCTGTCTCCGAGGAACACCTCGGCGAAGCGGAAGCGGCCTGCGGTCATTACGCGCAGGCCGCCGATTTTTACAAAGCCGCCGGCGATCTTCACCACGTGCCCATGTGCCTCAACAATCTCGCCATGCTGCGGAAGCTCGGCGGGAAGCCGGAGGAAGCAGCCGCGCTGCTTGCCCGCGCCCTCGGGGAAGCCTCGCGTTGCCACGGATCGGTGCATGGGGAGACCGCCCTGATTGCCACGAACCTCGGTGCCGTGCTCTGCGAGGCCGGCGACTACTTGGGCGCGGAACAGCGCCACATGCAGGCCCTCGCTATCCGTGAACAGCTCTTCGGGCCCGCGCATCCGGAAGTGGGCCTCAGCCTCGGGCATCTCGGCGTGATCCACCAGATGCGCGGTGCCACGGACCGCGCGCGGAGTTTCTATACTTCCGCCCTCGCCATCCTCGACGAGTTTCCGCAACTGCACGTGGCGGAACGTTCCATCCTGCGGGACAATCTCGCGGGCTTGTAACCGCTCCGCCCGCGGTTGACGGGCGGCATGCTTCAGCGCTCCCGGGCCCGCAGTTTCAGGGTGACCCATTTGCCGCGGCGGGCCGTTTTTTCGAGGATGAGACGACGGGCGAGAAAGGTGGCGAGGATTTCTTCTTCCTGGGTCCGCAGGATGCCGGAAAGAATCAGGCAGCCGCCGGGCCGGACAGCGGCGGTGATTTGCGGGGCGGCGAGGCGCAGGATTTCGCTGAAGACATTGGCCAGGACGAGCGGATGGCGTTGCCGCGGCTTCCAGCGGAGCAAATTCCGCTTGGTGCAGGTGACGCGCCGGCACCGGTTGCGGCGGAGATTGGCTTGCGCCGCTTTGATCGCACGTTCGTCATAGTCGAAAGCCTCGACCCGCTTGGCGCCGAGTTTTTCGGCCGCGATGGCCAGGATGCCGGACCCCGTGCCGATATCGAGCAGGGTCCAGTCTGCATCCATCCGCCCGGATTCTTCGCGGAGAAAACGCAGGCACGCCGCGGTCGTCGCGTGTTCCCCCGTGCCGAAAGCCATCGCTCCGGTGATGCGGAGAAGAATACGGGGCTTCCGCTTGGCCGCGGGCCAGGATCCGTGGGCGTCGATGATGGCGAGGTCGCGCGCGATGGGCAGGGGACGGCGCGGTGCGTTGGCCCGGGTGGCGATTGCGACCGTGTCGATGCGCTCCAGTTTTCCGCCGAACTCCTTGCGCAGTCGGCGCAGCACGCTCGCGGATGCATAGCCCTCGAGGCGCAGAAGCTTGGTTCCCGGGCGGATATGTATAACCAAACCGGTGCCGAGAACGGCGAGACGTTCGCGCCATGCATCCTCTCGGGCGGCCGAGGCGTGGCGCACCCATCGCTGGATGTGGCGCGGGTCGGGTTTTACTGCCATGACCTCAAACTGGATTTATTTTCTTCGCTGCTCAAGCGCGGGGCAGATAGGATCCGCGCATGACCAAATCTTATGCTCGATGGATCACCGGTCCCGGCGGGGAATGGCTCAAGGATGTCGGCCTGCTCGTTCTCCGGGTGTGGTTGGGACTTTCCATGCTCCTCCTCCACGGCTGGGGCAAGGTGCAAGGCATGGCCGACAAAGCAGGTTCCTTCCCGGATCCTCTCGGGGTTGGTCCGGCCATGAGCCTGAATCTCGTGGTTTTTGCCGAGGTCCTCTGCGCCGTCCTGCTGGTGGCCGGGTTGGCCGCCCGCTTCGCCCTCATTCCCCTCGTCGTGACCATGGCCGTGGCGTTCTTTGTCATTCATGGCGGACGTCTGGTCGGTGACGGCAATGGCGAGATGGCCTTCATCTACCTCGCGGGATTTGTCGCCCTGCTCATCGCCGGTCCCGGGCGCTATTCCTTCGATCATTATATCCTGAGGGCTTTCCGCGGGAACAACTGATCCCAGCGGGGGGGGGGGGGGGCCGGTCGCCGCGGCGACCGGCCCCACCGGCTTATGCACGAGTTTTCCTACCGCGAGGGCCAATTGTATTGCGAGGGCGTGGCGCTCGCCCGCTTGGCGTCCGAGTACGGCACTCCACTCTACGTCTACAGCGCGAAGACGATCCGCGAGCACTACCGTCGTCTGGATGAAGCGCTTGCCGGTCTGGATCACCGCGTGTGCTTCGCCATGAAGGCAAACTCCAATCTCGCCGTGCTCGACCTGCTGGCGCGGGAGGGAGCGGGCTTCGATATTGTCTCAGGCGGCGAACTTTTCCGCGTGCTCAAGGCGGGAGGTCGTGCCGCCGACTGCACCTTTGCCGGGGTGGGCAAAACGCGGGAGGAAATCGAATACGCTCTGGAGCAAGGCGTTTACTCCTTCAACGTCGAATCCGAGCCGGAGCTGGAATTCATCAACGAAGTGGCCGGCGCGATGGGCAAAAAAGCCCCGGTGGCTTTGCGCGTCAATCCCGACGTCGACGCACAGACCCATAAATACATTTCGACCGGCAAGAGCCACAACAAGTTCGGCATCGGGATCGATCGTATCCTCGGGGTCTACGCGGAAGCGGCCAAGCTGCCCCATTTGCAGATCCGCGGGATCCAGACCCACATCGGCTCGCAGATCCTCGAAACCAAACCCTTCGTCGAAGCCCTGGCCAAACTCGTGCCGATCGTGCAGGAACTGAAGTCGCTCTACGGCATGGAATTTTTCAGCATCGGTGGCGGGGTCGGCATTATCTACCGCGGCACTCTGGAGAGTGGTGCGCCCGATTGGTGGCAGCGGGCGGACCAAGACGGCGGCAAGCGTATCGGTTTCGATGACTACGCCCAAGCGGTGGTGCCGCTGCTCCACTCGCTCGGTTTGAAAATTCTGCTCGAACCCGGACGCAGCCTCGTCGGCAACGCGGGCGTTCTCCTCGCCACGGTGCAGTATGTCAAGCGCACGCCAGCCAAGACTTTTGTCATCACCGATGCCGGCATGAACGATCTTATTCGGCCCGCGCTTTACGAGGGTCATCACGAAATCGTCCCGCTGAAAGAACCGTCCGCCGGCCTTCCCCGTGGTCCGGTCGATGTGGTCGGTCCGGTCTGCGAGAGCGGCGACTTTTTCGCGCAGGATCGTGATCTTCCCGAGGTGGCCGCCGGTGATCATCTTGCCCTGCTCAGTGCCGGGGCTTACGGCTTTGTCATGGCCTCGAACTACAATTCGCGGCGCTTGCCGGCGGAGATCCTCGTCGATGGGGACAAGTGCGAGGTCGTGAGGACGCGTCAGTCTTGGGATGATCTGATCGCGGGCGAGCAGGTCGCAAAAATGTAGCATCGCCCGCCTGTCCGCCCGTGTGCGGATCCCCGGCGCTGAATCGACTAAACGACCGGCGGCGGGGACGCCGCCGCTACAAAATCACTCGGCGGCGAAGTCGCGCTTGGACGGCAAATCGAGCGGACGGGCCACGTAGATACCCGCGTGCGTGCTGAATTTTTTGAGGTAATCGCTCAAGCGGTCGTCGAGGACGACCTCGCGGTGATTCTTCGAGGCGTGGAGGAAGCGCAGGACGCCATTGCTGTCGCGGGAGGCCAGGCCGACGTGCGAGGTGTAGGTCTCGTGCCAGTTGGTCACGATGCAGATGATGTCGCCGTTGCGCAGTTTCGATTCGATGCGCGGAACCTGCGAACGCGGGACGTAAGCGATGCCGCGGCGGGAGAGTTCGTTTTCGATCCGGATGAAGGCGGGAACGAGCGAGGGGTCGGCGCGCAATTGGCGGTAGAGATGGGGCTTTTTTCCCATGTAGGCCATGCGGCGGTGGAGCTTTTTGCCGCCGAGGGACGGGGTGATGTCCTTGACCAAGCCGCGTCTTGCGTTGTCCTGGATCCAATCCTCGAGGTGGTGCAGGCGCGAGTCGAAGCGCCCGGTGCAGCGTCCGTTGCGGTAGCGGTCCATCTCGATGAGCCGCAGCATTTCCTGCGGCGAGTAGGGCGGGGGATGCAAGGCGACGAGGCGGCCCATGCAGAGGGCGATTTCGAAAAGCGTCCAGCAATCCATCCCGGCCATGTTGACCGACGGCGCCTCGATCGTGTCGTGCAGTTCGAGCGTGTAGTTCACGTAGGGCGTGCCGCGCAGGGCGAGGGCGAATTTGTTGACCCGTTCCCCGAGGGGCAGCTTGGCCCAGCCCGCACGGTAGCCGCGGTTCATCAGTTGCTGGAATTTTTCCTGTCCGATGAAAGTTTCGTTCAGGGGCAATCCGGCCGCCGGTGCGGGTGCCGGGATGAGGATAAGGAGAGCGAGGAAAACGGAACGACGCAGCATCGAGGGACTATAGCACTTGTGCGACGTCGCTCTACAAACTTATGCCCGCGCGGGCCAGGGCGGCGGCCATGACGGCATAACCCGCCGCGGTGGCGAGACATGCCGCGGTTAGCGCGGCATAGAAGCCGATCTTCGGCAGGAGCCACGGGAGAAGCACGAAGAAGAGCAGGCTGGGCAGGACGAACCAGAAGACGTTGCGGGAGAAGTCCGCGATTTTCACCGCATCATGCGTCTCGAACCAAATCCAGCCGATGGCCAGCAAGGAGACCAGCGGCAAGGAGGCGATCAATCCGCCGAGGTAACCGGTGCGTTTGGAAATTTCGCTGATGGCCACGATGAGGCCGGCGCTGACCAGAAGTTTGACCAGATAGTAAGCCATGCCTCGCCCGTTTACCGCCGATCCGCGGTCTTGCCAAACCGATTCGGCTGTGCTTTGCTTTCCCTTCGCTTCTCACAAGGGGTCATAGCTCAGTTGGTAGAGCGCCTCAATGGCAT
>JBBECM010000107.1:0-1818 GCA_040881855.1 Chthoniobacterales bacterium
GTTTCACCCGGTAACTCGCCCGGGACGCTGAGCATCGGCGGCAACTTCACGCAGACTTCCTCTGGCTCCTTCCTGCTCGAAGCTGGTTCGCTGTCAGTCTTTGACCGCTTGAACGTGACCGGCACAGCCGCGCTGGCGGGCAATCTCACCGCGGTCGGTTTTGGCGGGCATACGTTGAGTGTCGGCGATCGCTACCAATTCCTTACGGCCGATGGTGGAATCTCCGGCACGTTTGACACCATCACGATGCCGGCTGGTTTGCGTGGCAGCTTCCTCGTCAGCGGTGTGAATAACAAGTTCGGCACACTCCTCATTGCTCCGGCCAGCTACGTGCCAATGGCTGTCACACCGAACCAAGCAAGCGTCGCCGCGGCTTTGGACAATTTTATCGGAGCTGGTGGAGACCGCGGAACGGTGAGCGCGGCGCTCGACACGCTGACGGCGGCGCAGTATCCCGCGGCTTTCGAGCAAACGTTGCCGAATGCCTACGCTTCGTTGCCGAACATGGCCTTCAACACGGCCAACGCGCTCAACAGCGGAATGTTCCAGCGTTTGTGGGTTATCCGGGTCAATGGTCGCGGTTTCTCGGCCGGCGGAATGAATGTCGCGCCGATGCAAGCGGAGATGGGTGGCACGGATGACATGGGAGCGTTTGCCATCAATCCCTCGAAGGACACCAAGTGGGGCACGTTCGTGGACGGCAACGGCATCTTCGCCAATGGCGGGGACGTGAGTTATCTGCAGAACTACCGTTCGCAGAGCGGCGGGGTCAGCACCGGTGCTTCCTACAAGTGGAACGACAACTTGGCCACCGGCGTGTATGTCGGCTACCAAGGTCTGCAGGCCGAATACGACAACGGCCGCACGATCGACAATGCGGTGCGTTTCGGAGTCTTCGGCACCTACGACATTGACGACTTCTACATCAATGCCTTGGTCGGCGGCGCGTATCACGGCTACACCGTCAACCGGAACATCAACTTCGGTGGGTTGAATCGCACGGCGACCGGACGTCCGGGCGCGGGCGAATTCGACCTCGCGCTGGGCACGGGTTATGACTTCCAAGCAGGCGACTTCACCTGGGGTCCGTTCACCACGATGCAATACACCTACCTCGGCGTGCAGGGCTTCACTGAGACGGGTGCGGGCGCGCTCAATCTCGATGTGGATCCCTACAACTCGAGCAGCCTGCTCTACACGCTCGGGGCTCAGGCGGCTTACAACTGGAAGATCTCGAAGGATGTGATCGTCACTCCGACGATCTTCGCCGGATGGCAGCACGAGTTCCTGCAGGACAGCTACCAGATCAACTCGAGCTTCAACACCGGCGGACCGGCCGCGCCGTTCAACTACAACACCGGCACGCCGGCCCGCGATAATTTCTACGGCGGCGTGGGTGTGACCGTCGGCTTCAGCGACCGCTGGAATGCCACGGCGACCTACAGCGCATTCGTCGGCGGACAAAGCCAAAGCAGTCAGAACCTCTACCTCGGGCTGGGCTACAAGTTCTGATCGGGGAACAAAAGACAGGCCACCGATAGAAGAAGATAACGGAGGATATTTCGCGCCGAGGACCTCGGCGCGAAAAAGTCCTTTAGTCTGAAAAGTGGTCGATTTCGAACGGCCGCGGTTGCTAAGCCGGAAAAATTCAAATCAACCACAGCCGGAACAACGTGGAGACAGCCTCTGGGCAAATTACACGGATGGCACGGATGGATGACAGAATGAATCTTGTGGAGGCAAAGACGAAAAGAAGGTCACCGAAAGGTGAGGTATTCCGGCCTATTTTTCTTCTCCTGCTTTCTCTGTTATTCGTGC
>JBBECM010000108.1:0-11291 GCA_040881855.1 Chthoniobacterales bacterium
CCGGGTCGGTGATGCCGCGGGCTTCGATCTGCTGCTCGACCATGGTTTGGCGTTGACTGGCCAGGTCTCCGGCCTGGGGAGGTTTCGGCTCGGTGCAGGCGGGAAGGAGAAGACCGGCGAGGAGAAGCAAACGACCGGTGCGGCTAGAGGTGGGCCAGGTGCGGAGGGATTTCCAGGGCGGTCTCGGGTTCGTGGTCGGCATGAATGGCATTCTCGTGCCATGCGCGGATCGCGGCAAGACCGTCCAGGGATTCGACCGCCCCGAAGCGGCGGCGCAATTCGCGGCTGGCGTGGAGTCCGCGCGAGTAGGCCATGAGCCGGGAGCGCAGGGCGTGCATGCCTTTGTCCTTCTGGCGCCACCGCAGCAATTCCTGCCGGCAATGGTCCTCGATGAGGTCCCAGCGGTCGGACAACGTCGGGACCGGCGGCGCGGCCTCCCCGCGGAACGCGGCGGCGATCTCCTGGAAGATCCACGGCGAGGTCATGGCGGCGCGTCCGACCATCAGCCCGGAGACCGGCGCCTGGTCCCAGCGTTGCCGCGCGATCGCGGCCGAGGTGAGGTCCCCGTTGCCGACCACGGGAATCTGCACCGCGCCGGCCACCGCGGCGATGACCTCCCAATCGGCCTGGCCGGAGTAGCCTTGGGCGCGGGTGCGTCCGTGCACGGTGAGTCGCCGGATGCCGGCGTCTTCGAGGTGGCGGGCATTGTCCGCCGCATTGACCGAGTTTTCATCCCAGCCGGTGCGGATTTTCGCCGTGACCGGCAGGGGTGCCACGGCGCGGACCACGGCGGAGGCGATGGCGGCGAGGAGCGTGCCGTCGCGGAGGAGGGCGGAGCCGCCGTTTTTGCAGACCACTTTGTTCACCGGGCAGCCGAAGTTGAGGTCGATGAAGTCGGGTTGTTTCCACTCGACGACGGAGGCCGCGCCGCGGGCCAGCTGGTCGGGGTCCCCGCCGAAAAGTTGCACGCCGAGCGGATGCTCTTCCGGGGTGAAATCGACATAGTGCTCCGTGCGTTCGTTGCGGTGCATGATGCCCTCGGCCGAGACGAACTCGGTGGTGAGCACCTCGGCCCCGCGGGCCTTGCAGATGCGGCGGAAGACCGAGTTGGTCACCCCGGCCATCGGCGCGAGGAAGAGCACGGGTCGCTCCGGGCGGCGGGTGAAGCCGGTTTGGTTGGGGTGATCCATGGGAACGGCCGGTGCCAAGGAAGGCGCCGCGGGAGGATTCAGGCGGCTTCGCCCAGTTGGAGTCCGAGCAGGGCGGAGACCTCTTTCTGGACTTCGGGAACCTGCGCGAGGCTGAGGCGGGGGTTGGGGATGAGGAACGTTTCGCCCGTCCCGGTGCGTTCGTAGACCAGGATGTCGGGGTCGGTGCTCTCCACCGGCTTGAGCAGGCGTTTGCGTTCGAGCATGAGGGCGAGGATATAGCGCGCGTTCTTGGTCGGGTCCGCGTTCTCCGCGATGAGCTTGCGCAAAATGCTCTCGGCGTCCTGTTTGCCCAGCGGTTCGGGCGGGGGCGGGGGCGGCATTTCGAACTTGGCCCGCCAGAGCGAGAAAGGCGGCGGGTCGGCGGGGAGCGAAGGGCGCGCCTCCTCGCAGACGTCCTCCCGGCGGAAGCCGTCCGCTTCGCGGTAAAGGGCGGTGTAGAAAAATTCCCCTTCGGTGAAGGGACGTTGTGTCACCGTGCAGAGGTCGGAGCGGCGGCGGATTTCCCAGTCTTGGTTCATGGCGGATTCAGCTCACGATGGTCGGCAGTTCGCGGTTGGTGCTGCGCATCCAGAGGAGAGTAACCCCGATGGCGGCGAAAAAAAGCACCGGGGCCCAGGCGGCGAGGCTGGCATCGATGCGGTAGCCTTTGCCCAAGGCGAGAAAAAGGCTGCTGCCGAGGATGAGAAAGAAAAAGAGGAGGATGGCCAGGGTGATGCTGCCCATCAGGCCGCCCCGGGAGTAAATGATGCCGAGGGGCCCGGCGATGAGCACGGCGACAAAACAACCCCAGGGGAGGGCCCAGCGGTAGGCCAATTGGGTGCGGTAGGGCGCGAGGCGGGCCGCGGAAAAGTGGCTGTTGTTGCGCAGATATTCGCGCAACTCGGGCACGGAGAGGAAGTTGGCGTCGAGGACCGAACTGCTGATCCGCCACGGGGTTTCGGTCATGTTGCGCAGGCGGAGGACTTCGAAGAAACGCTGACTGCTGACGTCGCCCCGCGGGTTGAAGTCGACGACTTTGCCGCTCTCCAGACGCCAGGTCCGCGTGCCGTGGTCGTAGGAGGCCTGCTCCGCGTAGTAGTTGCGCCGCGGGTTGCCCTCGGGCCCTTCCTGCATGATCTGCACCCGGTAAAGACGTTCGATGCTCGGGTTGAGCCGCGCGACATACCAAAAACGGCGGTCTTCGCGGTTGCGGAAAAGGTGACCGCGCACCGCCTTGCGGTCCGGATCGCCGCCCTTGCGCAGGTCCGTGAGGATTTCCTTCTTCACCGCGCCGGCGTGCGGGGCCGCGGCATAGTTGAGCGCGGTGGCTGCGGCGGTGAGGAGGAGCCCGAGGATGAAGAGGGGCAAAAGGACCCGGGCCACGCTGCGTCCGGTGCAGAGCATGGAGATGATCTCGTTGCGCCGGGACATCTGGGTCAAGGCGTAGAGCACGGCGAGCAGGAGGCCGCTGGGGATGCTCATGAGGATGATCTCGGGGGCGCGGAGGAGGTAAAATTCGAAAACGAGCGAAACAGGGGCTTTGTTCTCGAGGAAAGCCGGTGCATTCTCGCTCAGGTCGAAAACAAGCCACACGGAAACAAAGCCCACCACGCAGTAGATGAACGGCAGGAGCACGCGGAGGAAAATGTATCGGTCGAGGATCTGCATCGGACAGCACCGTCCGGGCGGGCCCGGATCGCGCATTATCCCGCAGCCGGCGGCGGGCATCAATGTCATTCCCCGCGCCGTCCGGGGCGGGGCGCCATGATTTCACTTGTCCCGGAAGGAGGGTCGCGGACGGGGCCCCGCGCGCGGATGGAGGAAATTTTTTCCCCCGGCGGCCTGCTCTCCGGCGCGGCCAATTACGAATTCCGTCCGCAGCAGCTGCTCATGGCGCAGCACGTGGCCGGCACGCTGGAGCGGACCGGGCATCTGGTCGTGGAGGCCGGCACCGGCACGGGCAAGTCGCTGGCTTATCTCGTCCCCGCCGTGCTGGCCGCGATGGAGGCGGGACGCAAGGCGATCATTTCCACCCACACGATCAATCTGCAGGAGCAATTGCTCTACAAGGACCTCCCGTTGGTGGCTAAGTTGCTCCCGCTCGAATTCGACGCGGCGCTGCTCAAGGGGCGCCAGAATTACCTCTGTCCGCGCCGCTTGCACAAGGCCCTGGAAAACCGGGCCGAGCTGTTGACCAGCACGGAGACATCCGAGTTGGAGCGCATCCTCGATTGGAGCCGGCGGACCCGCGACGGTTCGCTGGCCGACCTCGATCCCTTGCCGGATCCCGCGGTGTGGAATCTGGTCTGCAGCGAAGCCGGCATCTGCACGCAGCGCACCTGCGGAGGGAAGGACGGCGCGCGCTGTTTCTACCAGCAAGCGCGGCGGCGCATCGACGCGGCCGATGTCGTGGTGCTCAACCACAGTTTGCTCTTCATCCTGCTGGGCGGACGCGATCCGCTCTCCGACGAGGGTCCGGGTTACCTTTATCCGAACGACTTTCTGGTCATCGACGAAGCGCACACCATCGAGGGCGTGGCGGCCAAGCACCTCGGGATCCGGCTTTCGCAATACGAACTGCGCTACGCGCTGCAGCGCCTCTGGCACCCGCGTACGAAGAAGGGGCTTTTCTCCGCCTTGAAATCGAAACCGGGCGCCGCGGCGGTGGCCGCCGGACTCGACGAGGGCGAGCGCTTTTTCGCGGCCCTGACCAAGGCCTGCAATTTCACCAAGGGCAAGGAGGTGCGTGTGCGGCAGCCGTTGGACCTGCCGCCCGATCTGGTGCGCCGGCTGCAGGAGGTGCGGCAGGTGCTCAAGGACGCCTGCGCGGATGCCGGCGAGGACCTGCGGGCCGAGGCAGGCGAGGCGTCCCAGCGTCTGCAGGCCTTCGTCGAAGGCGTGCCCGTCTTCACCGACCAGCAGGCGGAGGAGAGTGTTTACTGGGCTTCGCTGACCGGACGACGCGACCAGTTCACCACCGCGCATGTCACCCCGGTCGACTTGGCCGGCGAACTGCGGCAATTGCTCTTCCGCGATGAAACCACCGCTGTGCTGACCAGTGCGACACTTTCGGTCGGACGTCCGGACCTTCTTTACTTCCGCGAACGGGTCGGCGCGGACGAGGCCGAGGCGGTGCAGATCGGAAGTCCGTTCGACTACGCGCGGCAGATGAAGATCAAGGTGGTGCGCAAAATGCCCGACCCGCGGGCGGCCGACTACGAGGCCGAGTTGGAGAAATGGATCCGTCATTTCACCACCGAGACGTCCGGTCATGCCTTCGTGCTTTTCACCAATGCGCGGCTCATGCGGAGCCTTGCCGCGAAGATGGAGGGCTTTTTCGCGGACAAAGGATGGCCGCTGCTTGTGCAGGGCGCGGACCGTTCGCGGCACAAGATGGTGGAGGATTTCCGCGGCGAGGAAAATTCCGTGCTCTTCGGTTTGGACAGCTTCTGGAGCGGGGTGGACGTGCCCGGCGAGGCTCTGCGCAATGTTATCATCACGCGCTTGCCCTTCGCCGTGCCGGACAATCCCCTGGTCGAGGCGCGGCTCGAGCAAATCGAGGCGCGGGGCGGGGACCCTTTCCCGGAATATTCGCTCCCCGAGGCCATCCTCAAACTACGCCAGGGCGTCGGTCGCCTCATCCGCACGGCGTCGGACGAGGGCATTGTCGTCATCCTCGACAACCGCGTGGTGACCAAAGCCTACGGCCGCGCGTTTTTGCAGGCCTTGCCGGAATGTCCGGTGGAGATTCTCTGAGCGATGCCAACCCGATCTGCCCCGCGCCTGTTGCTCGCCCTGCTCGCCGGGGGCGTGGTGCTGACTCCGTGGTGGGTGGCGAGGGAGGAAGCCGCTGCTTCCTTTCCGGGCTTCGCCCTGCCCGTGGCGGCGGAGCGCGAAGCGGTCCCCTTTTTCGCCACGGCAACGATCAATCCCGCCTCGATCGAACGCAAAGTGCACGCGGGCACGCTGGCCGAGCAGCCGGACGGCCGGTTGGTCGCCGCGTGGTATGCGGGGAGCGGCGAGGGGGCGAGCGATGTGACCATCGCCCTATCGACCCGCGACCCCGACGGCCCATGGTCCGACCCGCGCGCCGTCTTCCGCCGCGAGGAAGTCGCCGCTTCGCTGCGGCGCCACGTTCATTCCCTCGGCAATCCCCTCCTGCTGGCCGATGATTCGGGGAGGCTCGGTTTGCTCTTTGTTTCCATCGCCGCGGGCAAATGGTCGGGCAGTTCGATCAATCTTGCCTGGTCGACGGACAACGGGGAGACGTGGACGCCGCCGGAGAAGCTCACGCTCAACCCGCTGGCCAACCTGAGCGCCTTGCCGCGCAATCCGCCGGTGCCCCTGGCCGGCGGCGGATGGGCCGTGCCGGTCTACGAAGAATTCCTCGGCCGCTTCCCCGAGTTGCTCTGGCTGCGGGCCGAAAATTCCGCGGCCACTGCGGCGGTCTCCCGCATGGCCGATGGCATGTCGGTCTTCCAACCTTCGGTCGTGCCCTTGTCCCCGGAACGCGGTTTGGCTTTTTATCGTGACGACAGCGGAATCGGGCGCGTCTTCCTCGCTGGCTCTTCCGATCGCGGCCGCACCTGGAGCGAGGGTCGCGCGTCGGACCTGCCCAATGTCGATTCCGGGGTCTGCGCCCTGCGTCTGCCCGACGGCCGGTTGCTCTGCGCGGTCAACGACTCGTCCGACCGCAAGCGGGAGAATTTGCGCCTGGCCATCTCGGCCGATCACGGGGCGACGTGGCGCTACGTTGCCACGTTGGCAAAGGAACGCGGGGAAAATTTCGATTATCCTTACATGATCCTCGGCCGCGACGGGCGTGTGCGTATGCTTTACTCCGCGCGCGGAACGCGTCTGGTTTACGCCGAGTTCAACACCGCGTGGATTGATGCACAGGCTCCGGAGGTGCCGCGATGAGCACAGCGGCTTTCTGGTGGAACGCGGCGGGACTGTTTCTCCTCATCCTGTGGAGCATCCAGCGCCTCGGGCGCGGAGGGCGTTGGTTCCTCCTCGCCGCCCTCGGCGCGGCGGCAGTCAGCGCGATTCCGTTTTCCGGTCATGTGCCCCGCTACTGGCTGAGCGGCCTGACCCCGAACCTCAGCGTGCCCCTGTTCGCCTTGCTCGCGGTCTCCATCGTGCAGCGCGCGGGCGGCGGCACGATTTTCCGTCCGCGCGAATGGCAGACGGCGTGGATCTTCGGTGCCGTGGCCTCATTCGCGCTTTATCCCAGCGCCCTCGGCTTGGGCTGGCGCAACTTCGACACCTACTCGCTCGGTTGGCCCTGGCTGGAGTGGGCGCGCTCGCTGCTGCTGTTCGGCCCGGTCGCTGCGCTGTCCGCCTTGCTCACCTGGCGCGGCAATCGTTTCGGCTGGGTTTTGGCCGCGTCGTCGGCGGCCTTCCTCTTCGGCGGGCAGGAATCGCACAATTTCTGGGACTACGTGCTCGATCCGCTTTACGGCGCGGTTTCCTTGGTCGCGGTGGCCGTGCTCGCCGCGCGGCGCTTAACGCGGCGCTGAGGCCTCGCGCTCGACCAGAAGTTCGCGCTGGAAAAGCTGGCGCGCGATATTTCCCCGGAGCAGGTCGGCGGTCTGTTCCGCGGTGAAATGGTCGTTGAGACGCAAGCGGCTGCCCAGCACGCGGAAGCCGGGGGCGATTGGCGGCCCAGCCAAAGTCACGGGGAGAATGATCAGGTCGCTGTCCGTGCCGGCCAAAGCCTCCGCCAAATCCTTCGGCCGGATCCGTCGGACTTCCGCCCCGGGGAGGAGAAAGCGGTAAAGCTCATCGCGCGCGGTGAAGGGCGAGGGGATGGCCACACTCCGGTCCCGCGCCGCCTCGACCGCCGCGGGAGGAAAGGCGCCCAGCGGGCCGTCGAACGGACGAAGGAAGATGGCGAAGCCGAGATAAACGAGGAGCACAGCGGGCAAAGGGAAGAGGCTGGTCCGGTTCCCCGCGAGCAACCCGGCGACGGCAAAGCCGGCAATGGAAGCGAGCATCAGCCAGTCGGCCGGGCCGTAAACGGACCAATCGTGGAGCGTGCCGGCCAAGAGAAGCGCGCCGGCCAACAGGGCGAGCCCCAACACGGCGCAAGCGGCCAGGGTCAGCGCATAAATCCAGCGCGGCAGCCGGGGCCAGTAAACGCCGCAAAGCACGGCCACGGCCGGCATGGCCGGGAGCAGGTAGCGTTCGTAGCGGATGTTGGGCAGAAGGTGGAAAACGAAAAGGGTGATGATCCAGATCCAGAGCAATTGTTCGGACGGCGCCATGGTGCGGCGTCCGCGCCAGGCCAGAACGAAAACCGCGAGGACGGCCGGGGCGACCAATCCGGCATTGCTCAGCCAACCGAGGGTGTAGGCCCAGACGCTGTGTTTGCCCCACAGTGCGGTGGCAAGGTAGCCCGCTTCATGCGGATTGAACTTGCCCGCGTTTTCCTTGAGGACGAAGTCCTGCAGGATGAATTGGCGCTGCGGATCGAGCAGGAACCAGAGGGCAACGACGCCGAGCGCGACGAGGGTGAGGGCCGCGATCCGGGGTGCGTCGCGGCGCAGCCAGAGGGCCGGACGGTATCCGCCTTGGTGCAGTGTCCACCAGGTGAGCGCACCGGCCGACGGCAGAATCATGGCGAACGATTTGTAAAGCAGCCCGGCGCCGAGCATGAGTCCGAAGGCCAGTGCCGTCCCCCAACCGAGAGCCGCGCGCGGCCGCATCAGGAGGATGAAAAACGGGAGGAACAACCAGAAGGTTTCCGGTGCGCTGGTCAGGAAGACGCGGCCGTGCCGGTAAACGCCGAAGAAAGCAAGATAGGCCAGCGCTGCGACCAGGCCCGCGGAAAATGTCCCGGTCAGCCGGCGGGCCAGCAGGAAGGCCATGGCCGCGGTGGCGATGGAAAAAAGCGCGTTGGGCAGGCGCAACCGCCACAGTTCCCAGCTTTTCCCGAAATCGCTCGAAGCCATTCCCTGCCAGAAAAGCCCCGGCGGCTTGGTGTTGCGGTGCTCCGTCTTGGTCGCCTGCAAGGGCAGCCATTGTCCGGTGTCCGCGGTCAGCCGCGCGATCTGGAGGTAAAGATACTCGTCGGGATTGGTCGCTGCGTGCTCGCTCCCGGTGTTGTGCAGGTAGACAAAAGCGGCGAAGGCGAGGGCAAGCACGCCGAGCCAGCGCGGAAGGACCGGTTCCCTTGTGCTCATGGTTTCACTTCGACGAGCAAATCCTCCTGGAAGAGATTCCGTGCCACGTTGCCGCGCAGCATGTCCATGGTAGCCGCTTGGTTGAACCGGTCGATGAGTTGCAACCGGGAGGAGAGAACACGCAGGCGCGGATCCGCTTCGACCGTCCGGTCGCCCAGCGGCACCGTGACGATGAACAGTGCGTTGTTTTCGCGGAGTTCGTCCAGGCCCGGCGTGTTCTTGATTTTGTAAGGCCGGGGATTCGAGCCCGGGAGGAGGAAGCGGTAGATTTCTTCGCGTGCGCCGAAATTGACCGGGGCGGGGAAGGTCTGGCCGCGCGCGGCCTCCTGCGCGGAACGATCGAAGGCGCCGCGGGGGCCGTCGAAAGGCATGAGAAAAAGCCCGAAAGCCGAGTAAAGCAGCAAGATAGCGGGTACCACGGCGGACCGGATCGGAGCGCGGCGGACGAGAGCGGTGGCAACGAAAGCGAGGAGGCCGGCGAGGAAGACCCAGAAATACCACGGATAGAGCGGGCCGGCGGCGAGATCGCGGGTCAGGAGGAGCGCGCCCCAGCCCATGCCGAAGGCAATCACGCCGACCGCGAGCAAGCTGAGGCCGAGCAACCAGAGCGGAATCCGCGTCCAATAAAGCGCGCAGAGAACGGCGAGGGCCGGCATGCCGGGGAGGAGGTAACGCTCGTCGCGTTGGTTCGGCAGGGAGAAGACCACGAAGAGGGTGACGAGCCAGAACCAGAGAAGCTTTTCGCTCCCGGACTGTTCCCTGCGGCACAGGAAGCCGAGGACGAAGACCGCGATCACCGCGGGCGCGAGCAGTCCGGCATTGAGTGGATAGGAAACAACATTGCGCCAGATGCTCGACCCTCCCCAGAGGAGATTGGCCAGGTAGTTTCCTCCCGCCGTGTCGAATTTGCCCACGTTCTCGTCGAGGACAAAGTCGGCCAGAATGAGGTGGCGCTGCGGATCGAGGAAATACCAGAGGCTGAAAACCCCGAGCGAGAGGAGCCCGGCCAGCGCGATCTGCGGCGCATCGTTTTTCCACCATGTCCCCATGCCGTAACCACGCGCGTGGAATGTCCACCAGGCCAGGCCCACCGCGGCCGGAACGCCGAGGGCGAAGGATTTGTAGAGCATGGCCAGTCCGAACATCAGCCCGAAAGCGGCGGCCCAGGCCCAGCCGATCGGGGCAATCGGCTTGCGGCGCAGCAGGAGGAGGCCGAAGGGCAGGACGAGCCAGAAGGTTTCCGGAGCAGAAGTCAGGAAGACGCGCCCGTAGCGGTAAGTGCCGAAGAATGCCAGGTAGACCAGTGCCGCGAGCAGGCCGGTCGAGGCCGTGCCGCCGAGTTTCCGTCCGAGGAGGAAGACGAGGCCGGCCAGTGCCAGGGTGTAAAGCACGCTCGGGTAGCGCAAACGCCAGAGTTCGTAGTGCTCCGCCCAGCCGGTGGAGACCATGCCCTGCCAGAACAAGGCCGGCGGCTTGGTGTTGCGGTGGCGTTCCACCTCGCTTTGCAGCGGCAGCCAGTGGCCGGTGTCCGCGGTCAGGCGCGTGATCTGCGCGTAGAGCAGCTCGTCCCCGTTGGTCGCCGCGTGATCGCTGCCGAGGGCGTAAAAGTAAGCGGCGAGGGCCAAGACAATGCCGAGCAAAGCGGTCAGTCCGGTGAAGCGGACGGCGTCAGGCGGCATCGGAAGAGGATAGAGGACCAATCGGGGGGTTGTCAGCAAGCGACGATCGGGCCATCAATGACCGGTGCCTTTTCTCGTTTTGTTCGCATTCCTGCTCTGCGCCGGCTGCTCGCCGCAACCGCGGGCCGATCTGGTTTTTCTCAACGGCGCCGAACCCGAAACGCTCGATCCGGCCTTGATCACGGGCCAACCGGAGGGACGGGTGGCCAATGCGTTGTTCGAGGGTTTGCTGACCTTCGACCAGAGGGGGAAGCCGCAGCCGGGGATGGCCGAGCGCTGGGAGGTTTCCGAGGACGGCCGCGTCTATACTTTCACGCTGCGCGAAGGGCTGGTCTGGAGTGACGGGACGCCGCTGACCTCGCGGGATTTTGTCGAGTCGTGGCGGCGGACCCTCGATCCGGCCACGGCGTCGGAATACGCTTACCAGTTGCATTACGTCAAAAATGCCAAGGCGTTCAACGAAGGGGGAATGACGGACTTTACTGCGGTCGGAGTCACCGCACCCGATGCCCGCACCCTGCGGGTCGAGTTGGAAAATCCCACACCGTTCTTTTTGGATCTCTGCTCGTTCGTGACCTTGTTGCCGGTGCCGCTCCACGCGATCGCCAAGCACGGGGACAACTGGATCAAACCCGGCAACCTGGTGAGCAACGGTGCCTACGTGCTCGAATCCTGGCGTCTCAACGACCGCATCCGGCTGCGGAAGAATCCGCGCTACTGGAATGCGGGCAAGGTGGCCATGGAAACGATCGATGTCATTCCGGTGAGCAAGGCGAACACGGCGTTCAACCTCTACGCGAGCGGTCAGGCCGACCTGATGATGGACAAGGGTCTGGTGCCGCCGGCCTTGCTCGGCGAGATCAAGAAGCGGGACGACTTTCATGCGGCCCCTTTTCTCGGCACCTATTTCCTGCGCTACAATTGCCAGAAAGGACCGTTCACCGACGAGCGGGTGCGGCGGGCGTTCAGCCTGGTCATCGACAAGCAGTCGATCGTCGACCGCATCACGCGGGCCGGGGAGTTGCCGGCGGACAGCTTCGTGCCGCCGGGAGCGGGCGGCTATGAGCCGTTCGGCGAGTGTGGCGGACGCAATATCGAAGAGGCCCGGCGCCTGCTGGCCGAAGCGGGGTTTCCGGAGGGCAAGGGTTTCCCCATGGTGAGCTACCTCTACAGCGAGGGCGAACTGAACGAGGCCATCGCGGTCGAACTGCAGAGCATGTGGCGGCAGTTGTTGGGGG
>JBBECM010000109.1:0-1801 GCA_040881855.1 Chthoniobacterales bacterium
GCGGGCGTCTGTCGTTCGGACCGAGTCGGGCGAAGGCGTTGCCGTAGGCATCGGTGGTGAATTCGTCGCAGTGCGGTTGGACGTAGTCGGCCCAGACGCGCTGGGCTCCGGTCTCGAATCCGGACGGTGACGGGGTGGCGATGAGATTTTCGAAGAAGTTAAGGGGCGCTTTTTCCACTCCGTCACTATGCAAAGCATGGATGGCAGGGGCAAGACCTCGACGCGGTAAAATCCTTCGGGCAGCATCCTCGCCCGCATGACTTTCACCCGCGCCACGCTCCGTGAGTTACGCCCGACGCTGCGGCTCGCGGCGCCGATCACCGCTGGTCAGGTCGGGCAGATGCTCATGGGGGTGGCCGACACCATCATGATCGGTCATGTCAGCACGCTGGCCCTGGCGGCCTGCGCTTTTGCCAACAACATCCTCATCGTGCTGGCCGTGACCGGCTACGGCGTGCTCACGGCGGTCTCGATCCGCGTCTCGCACGCGCACGGTGCCGGGATCGCTCCGGCCATGGCGAGGGCCTTGCATGCGGGGCTGGGGCTGTCGGTCATCATGGGTCTGCTCGGTGGGGCGCTGCTGCATTTTGTTTACCCGGCCTTTCATTTTCTCGGTCAGGCACCCGGCGTGGTGGAGGAAGCGCAGAACTACATGCTGATCGTCGGTTGGTCGCTCATCCCGGCATGGTTGACGTCATCGGCCCGCAACTACCTCGACGCCCAGTCACGGCCGTGGCCGGCGTTCTGGATCATGTTCGGCGGGGTGCTGCTCAATGTGGTGCTCAACTGGATTCTGATCTACGGCAAGCTTGGCGCCCCGGCCATGGGATTGACCGGGGCCGGTTGGGCCACGTTGATCAGCCGGGTGGTCACGGTGGTCGGGTTGATTTGGTTTGTCTGGGCCGGACGGTCGCGGCCGAGCGAGCGGTGGATGATCGATTTGGCTTGGTGGAAAGACCAGTGGGCCTTGTTCCGGCTGGGCTGGCCGACCGGTTTGCAATTGCTGAGCGAGGTCGGGGCCTTTGCCGTTGCGGCGCTGCTCATCGGTCGTCTTGGTGTCGTGCCTCTGGCCGCCCATCAAATTGCCATCACGTGTGCTTCCACCACGTTCATGTTCCCTCTCGGAATCGCCATGGCTTCCACCGTGCGGATTGCCCAAGCCATGGGGGCCGGGCGTGCCGACTTGCTGCGTCCCATCGCGGCGGGATCCTGGGCACTCGGCTTGGTGGTTATGGCGGGGTGTGCGGTGACATTTTTGGTCTTCAACGTGCAGATTGCCACGGCCTTCGTGCGTGAGCCGGACGTGATCAAACTGGCGGCTTCGTTGCTCGTGATCGCGGGGATTTTTCAATTGGTCGACGGCGTGCAAGTGGTGGGGTCCGGGTTGCTCCGCGGGTTGCGGGATACGACCGGCCCGATGCTGATCACGGTGGCGGCTTACTGGCTGGTGGCGCTGCCGCTGGGGACTTGGCTGGCCTTCGGGCGGCATGACGGGGCCCAAGGAATGTGGGTCGGGTTGGCTTTGGGGCTTTTGGTCGCCGCGTGGTTGCTCGTGGCGCGGTTTGTGCGGCGGACGCGCGCCGCTGGACATGCGGACGTGTAGCAGCAGCGTCCCCGCCGCCGGTCGTGATTCGAAAACAGCCGTCGCCGGGGACGGCGACGCTACAACTTCAATGGCTCAGCGCGTAGGCCAAGTGCGGGGTGTAGAGCTTGGGCTCGAGGAGAAAGCTGTCGTGGCCTTTTTCCGAATGGACGGTGAGGCGGAGGTGCGGGACGCCGGCTTTTTTCAGCTCGGAGCAGA
>JBBECM010000110.1:0-1787 GCA_040881855.1 Chthoniobacterales bacterium
CGCTTGCTGCACTCGAATTCGTTGATGACCTGCATGGCGCGCACCTTCGGTTCGCCGGAGACCGTGCCGGCGGGGAAGGTGGCGCGCATGACGTCGAAGGTGCTGTGTCCCGGTGAAAGCGTTCCGACGACATTCGAGACGATATGCATGACGTGGCTGTAGCGCTCGATGGTCATGAAATCGGTGACGCGGACCGTCTTGTATTCCGCGATGCGCCCGACGTCGTTGCGGGCCAGGTCGACGAGCATGAGGTGCTCGGCGCGTTCTTTCGGGTCGGCGAGGAGTTTTTCGGCGTTGGCGTCGTCTTCCTGCGGCGTGGCGCCGCGGCGGATGGTTCCCGCGATCGGGCGGATCTGGATTTGTCCTTCGTCGACGCGCACGTGGACCTCGGGCGAACTGCCGACGAGGTGGAAGCCCGGGCAGCGCACGAGAAACATGTAGGGCGAGGGGTTGACGTGACGCAGGGCGCGGTAAAGATCCAGCGGCGATCCGGTGTAGGGCGTGGCGAAGCGCTGCGAAAGGACGACTTGGAAGACGTCGCCGGCGCGGATGTATTGCTGGGCCCATTCGACCATTTCGAGAAAGCGGGATTCGGTCGTGTTGGAAACCACCTCACCGGGTTCGCTGGCGTCGCCGGTCGTTTCCGGCGTCAAGGACACCGGCTTGGCCAGTTGCTCCACCAGACGGCGCAATTTGGCGCAGGCTTTGCTGTAGGCCGCGCCGGGATCGCTGTCCGGGTACGCATTGACAATCAGCTTGAGCTTCTGCGTGACGTGATCGAAGACGAGGACGCGGTCGGTGGTGAAAAAGTAAAGGTCGGGGAGCCCGAGTTCGTCCTTGGGTGGTGCGGAAACGGTCGGCTCGAAGTATCGGACGGCGTCATAGGAAAGATACCCCACGCATCCCCCGGGAAAGTGGAGCGATCCGGCGGGGGCTCGCAGTCCCGCCATTTCCTTCTCCAATTCGGCAAGGGGATCGGGAGCGGTGCCAAACCGGACCATGGTGCCCCCGCGTTTGATGTCAAACCGGTCTCCGCGGGCGATGAACTCGCGTTCCGCGCCGCTCCCGAGGATGGAGTAACGTCCGCTTTCCTCGTCCCGTTCGGCCGACTCGAAAAGAAAGGCGGGCTCATCGCCGGCGATTTTGGCGAAGGCGGTGACGGGTGTTTCGTCTCCGACCGCGAGCTCGGTCCACACCGGGATGACGCCGTGATGTGCGGCGAGAGCGGCGAATTCGTCGAGGGTCGGATGGATCGCGGGCGACGGCATAAAGGACGGCTTTTGTAACGGGTCGCGGGTGGGGGGTAACGGGAAAACTTAACCGCGTCGATTGAATGCGGCGGCGGTGCGGGCGGCCTCGCGTTCGGCCACCTGGCGTTTGAGGTCGTGGCGTTTGTCGGGGGCTTTTTTGCCCTTGGCCAGTCCCAGTTGGACTTTCACGTGCTGGTCTTTCCAGTAGAGCTTGAGGGCGGGAAGGGCGCAGCCTTGTTGTTCGACGGCTTCGCGGAGCTTGTGCAATTCGGCGCGGTGGACGAGGAGGCGGCGCGGGCGTTTGGCTTCGTGCTGCTCGTGGCTAGCACGTTCGTAGGGCTGGATGTCAAGGCCGTGGAGGAAGAGTTCGCCTTTCTCGAGGCGGGCGAAGGCGCTGGTCATGTTGGCCAGGCCGGCGCGGATGGATTTGACCTCGGTGCCTTTGAGGGCCAAGCCGGCCTCGAGGGTCTCGAGGATTTGGAAGCTGTGCCGCGCCTTGCGGTTGGTGACGATGTCGGCGCCCATGGCGGGCCTCCT
>JBBECM010000111.1:0-11044 GCA_040881855.1 Chthoniobacterales bacterium
GACGGCTGGCCCTAGCCGTCCGGGTGCCATTGCAGAGAAGGGCAGTCGGTCCGCTTCGGCCGGCGGGGCCTCCGTAACTCGAGTTAGTCGGGAGGCAAAAGCTGAAAGGGGTGGCGTGGGCTTCAGGGGGTGGCGCCGGGCAGGGGGTCGCCTTCGCGGGTGAAGATGGTGAAGGCTTGGAGCTGCAGGGCGGGGACGAAGCGGTTTTCGGCGGCGTAGCGGGCGACGGAACCTTGCGGGTCGTAGATGTCGGGCTTGCTGATGACGATAAGCCGGGGGGGAAATTTGAAGCGGATGGAATCCCACGACGGGGCCTGCATGGCCCAGGCGCGTCCGGGGACTTCCTCGAGGGCGACGGGCGTGAGGTAAATGTAGGCGGCGGCGGGATCGGCGGCCCACCAGACTTCGCGGTTCTCCTGCAAAGCGGCGGCGGCGATGGCGGAGGCTTCGCGGTAGTTGTCTTTGGCATGCACCGGTTGCCAGCGGAAGTTCAAGCTCGAGCCGAGCCAGAGCAAAGGAAGCAACGCGGCGACGGCGCGCCAGAACTTGGATTTTCCCTCGAGCGCGCGTTGCATCACGGCGGCGATGGCCAGCAGCAGGGCGGGCAGTGCCGGGATCAAATGGCGCGGCAGGAGACGATGGTCGAAGAGAAACAGAGTTCCGAAAATGGCCAGCAAGGGCAGACCGAGGGCCAAGATCCAGGCGACCACCGCTTCCCGCCGCCACGGATGCGTGGCCATTTGCCGTCCGCCGTAAAAGGCGAGCAGTCCCAAGGTGAGTCCCAAGGGCACAAGGACCGGAAGGCTGCGCAGGATGGAGCGGACTGGTTCGCCGCGCATTTCGACTTTGCCCGGTCCGAAGCCGGTGAAGCCGAGCAATTCGTAAGCGACGAAGGGAAGGCTGAGCAAGGAGGCCCCGGCGCGATGGTAGCCGCGGCCGGCTTCCGCCCAAGTGAGAAGATAATAGGCGGCAAAAATCGCGAGGAGGGCCAAAGCGGGAAGGATGACCCGCCACGGAGTGCTTCCCGGGGCGCCCGCCACCGGGCTTCCGCGCAGGAGAAAAAGAAGGGCCAGGACGTAAGCGCCGGCCCAAGCCACGCCGAGGAGACTCGAGGCGAAGAGGATCACGGTCGCGGCGGCGAGGGCGAGAAGGAGAAGTGACGAGTGACGGGTGGCGTCGGATGGTTGGACGGAGGTTGCAGGCGAAGTCGACGGCGGGGCGGACGAGAAACGGACGACGGCGGCCGCGAGCCAACAGGCGGCGGCGTATTGCATGACATAGGGCCGCGTTTCGTCGAGATACATCCAGAGGATGGGGCTGACCGCGGCGAGGAGGGAGGCGAGGAGGGCGAGGCGGGGTTTGTGGCGCAGGAGGACGAGGAAGGCGAGTTGGCCGAGGACAAACCACGGGATGTTGGAGGCGCGCATGGCCCATTCGCCTCCGCCGAAGGCTTTGTGCCAGAGGTAGAGATAGCCCTGGTAGACGGGCATCTGCAGGGTGGAACCGCTGACCGCCTGCATGTATTTCCAGGCCTCGGCCGGGGTCGAGGACTGGGCGACGATGAGCGACAAGGCTTCATCGATCCAGTAACTCTGCGTGCTGATGGCGAAACCGGCGACGATGGCCGAGGTGGCCAGGACGGCGAGGATGACGGCGCGGGAGAGGGTGAGGTCGCCGGCGGTTTGCTCCGCCGGGGCATGCGGGTCGTCCATGGGGCGCAGTCTGACGTGGGGGGCGTCCGGAGGAAAGGGGGAAACGATGAACGAAGAACCGGGGGCGGACCGGGGAGAGGAAGGATCGAAGACTTTAGCTTTGAGATTTCAGAAGGAGGGGGCCGGTCAGATCCCGAGGGTGGCCTGTTTTTGCGGGAGGACGGCTTCCTCGAGGGCCATGTAGCAGGTGCGTTCCTGCAGGGTGCCGAGGATTTCGGGGTCGAGTTCGTCGAACCGGCCGATGTTGAGCTCGGCTTGGAGGAGTCCGCCTTTGTCCACCATGATGGAGCGGGCATGGACCTCGCCCTTGAGGAAGCCGCGCTTGAGAATGCGCAGGGTGCCGTTGCAGTAGACGCGGGCGGTCACTTTGCCGCGCACCACCATGTCATGGACACGGATGGGGTGGGCGACGATGACGTCGGCGCCTTTCTCGACGCGAACGCGGCGCGATCCGATCTCGCAGTTGAGGCGTCCGGCGGTGCGGATGCGCGTCTCGCCGTCGCAGAAAATTTTCCCCGCGGCACCGCCGCCGATATCGGCATTCCCGCAGATGGTGAGTTGGTTGTTGAGGTAGCCGAATTTTTTTATGACAAGATTGCCGCGGGTGCGGACGACGCGGCTGACGCGTTTCTCGACAAGAGCGTCATAGAGATCGATGTGAGAGTTGCAGTTCGGGCAGGAGGTGGAGGAGGCGAGGCGGGGGACTTCGTGGATGCGGCCGCATTCGTGGCAACGGACGCTTTTGCCTTCGGGCGGGTGCCAGCGTTCGTAATATTCGCGCAGCCGGGCGATCTGGGGTTCGTAGCGCAGGAGCCACGGTTCGGCGTGGCGCAGGGCGCGCGCTTTGAGCGGGGCGAGGCGGGCCGCGAGGGGGGCGAGCTTTTCCCGCCACGCGGGGGCGGCGGCCGGCGGGGGCGGGCGGGCCGGCTTGCGGTCACCCAGCTCGAAGTGCTGGCCGCAAGAGCGGCAGAAGGTGCTGATGACGCCCGGTGATTCCTGCTGGCTGACGCCGCATTGGGGGCAGGTGACCGCCTTTTTCGCGGGGCGGGGCGGCATGACGGCTCCGCCTTTTTAGAGGAGGCCTTTTTTCGGTTCGCCGCCGGGTATGCCGCCGGACGGGCGCGCGGCTTCGGCGCGCTGCAAGGCGGTTTTGTTCGGGCTGACTTCGGATTTGCCGACGAACGTGGCGCCGTCCTCGATAACGATACGTCCGGCACGGAGGTCGCCGATGAGTTGTGCGGTGGCCTTGAGTTCGACGCGTTCGGCCGCGTCGATGTTGCCCTGCACGGAACCGTGGATGATGACAGACTTGGATTTGACTTCGCCTTGCACGTTGGCGCTTTTGCCGACCGTGAGGGTGGCGTTGGATTGGATTTCGCCTTCGATTTTGCCGTCGAAAACAAGATCGTTCTGGAATTTGAGGGTGCCTTTGATTTCCACGTCGCTGGAAAGATGGTTGCGGTTGCTACCGCCGGTGGGTGATTCGGTCATGGGATTGACGATATTGCTGAGGTTCATTGATTGATGGAATGACCACGTTATCGGCTGGATTCAGGGTGTCAAAACGAAAGGAGGTTGGAGCGTGGAGTTGGGACGGAAAAATCTGAAAAGCTGAAACTTGGAACCTGAGCCGCCGCCACGGCGGAGGGAGACGGCCCGAGCCAAACTTGAAGGCAATGGGCCGGAGCGGGGTCAGCCGGCGAGTTCTTCGGCGGGGTAGGTCCAGATTTCGCTCAGGGTGGGGTGGTAGTGGGGGATTTTGAGGAATTCGGCGGCGGTGGCGCGGTAGCGCATGGCGACCACCACTTCGTGGATGAGCTCGGAGGCGTGGGGTCCGACCACGGCCCCGCCGATGATTTCGCCCTTGGGGCGGTCGGCGATCAGTTTGACGAAGCCGTCGGTTTTGCCCTGCACCATGGATTTGCCGTGGTCGGCGAACGGGTAGGTGGCGGCGGCAAAGTCGAGGCCCAGTTCGGCGGCTTCGCGTTCGGTCAGCCCGACCATGGCGGTTTCGGGCTGGGTGAAGACGGCGAAGAGGCGCAGGCGGTAGTCGATGGTCTCGAGTGGTTCGTCCTTGCCGCGGAGGAGGCGGGCGGCGTTGCGCGCGGCGATCTCGCCTTGCTCGATGGCGATGTGGACAATTTCCAATTTCCCGGTGACGTCACCGGCGCCGAAAAGGTGCGCGACGGAGGTCTGCTGTGTGTCGGTCGTGGCCAACGGCCGGCCCGGCGGCACCTCGATGCCGGCCTGCGCCAGATCGAGTCCGGCCGTGGCGGGGTCGCGTCCGAGGGCGAGCAGGATTTCGTCCGCCTCGATCGTCTCCTCGCCGTCCTGGTGAGCGACGCGCACCCATTTGCCGCGGGATGACGTGCCGGCGCTGACGATGCGGCGTCCGAGGATGAACTTCGTACCATGTCGCTCCATGCCGTGCTGCACGGCATCGGCCACGTCGCGGTCCATTGAGCTGAGGATTTGTTTGCTGCGTTGCACGACGGTGACTACCGCCCCGAGCGCGCGGTGGTAGTGGGCCATTTCCAGGGCAACGGGTCCGGCGCCGAGGACGATGAGGGACTTGGGCGGGTGCTCGTTGTCCAAGACGTCATCGCTGGTCAGCGGTTTGGCTTCTGCCAGGCCGGGGATGTCGGGGTGACGGATGACCGAGCCGGTGGCGACGAGGATTTGTTTGCTGCGGACGTTCTGTTCGCCGCCTTCGCGCAGGCGCACGATGAGTTCATGGGGCGAGGCGAAGCGGGCGTGTCCGCGGAGCAAAGTGAATTTGCCGCTTGCCAATTGGTCGGCGCGGTATTTGGCGAATTCGGCGATGAGGCGGCGTTTGCGTTCGATAATTTTCGCGCCGTCGAAGCCGGTGTCCTTGGCCTGGAGCCCGAACTCGTCCGCTTCGCCCATGTCCTGCAGGCGGTTGGCCGACTCGATGAGTGTTTTGCTCGGCATGCATCCGCGCAGGATGCACAGGCCGCCGAGTTCTTCGGATCCGTCGATCACCGCGGTGGGCAAACCTTCACCTGCCGCGGTGCGGGCCGCGGCGTAGCCGGCGCTGCCGCCCCCGACCACGACAAAATCGAATTCATTCATCACGGACTTTGTAAACGCGGAAGAATTGGTTGGCGAACACGGGTTGCAGGAAGTCCGGGGTGTGGCGTCCGCTGGACAGACGGGCAATCAAAGGCTGTGGCGGAGCGGGAACGCCGAGCAGCGCCGTGGAGGTGGCGATGATGCGCTCGGGGGCATCGGTGACGACATATTTCACCTCGCGCCGGGACAATTGCCCCGCGGCCACGTTGTCGTCATCGGAGAGAAAGAAGTGCGCCGTATCGACCGAGCCGGGGAGGCTTTGGTGCGAGGTGCCGCCGACCATGGGTTGTCCGCTCAGGCGTGCGAGGGCGGGTGAAATCCACCATGGCGCGAGGACGCCGCCGCGCGGTTGGGTTTGGAGGAATCGGGCGGTTTGCTCGAGCAGAACGGCTTCGAGCATTTTTTCCTGTTGCCGGACGGCTTCCTGCGGGGCCGGAAAAAGCCGCGCATCCCAGGCCCAGGCCACCGGCCAGAGGCTGGCCAGGAACAGGACGCTGATGATCCAAGGTTTGCCCAAAGGCGCGAGCATCCAGGGCAGCGCGAGAGAAAAGATCGCCGCCTGCCAGGGATTCCAGCGCGCTTGCCATCCGGTCAGAGCGGTGACCGCGACGAGAAGGAGGAGGAGGATGAGGGCAAGGGGATCGCGTCGCCGGAAATAATCCCACGCGAGCAAGAGCGGCGCGGGAACCAGAAGCCAACCGGTCCATGCGAACATGGCCGCAGGCGTGGCGCCTTGCAGTTCGCCGAGCAGCGCGGCCCAGCGGGGAAAGAATTGGCGCACGGCCGCATCGGGCCAAGGGTTGCGAAATCCCTCCAGCGCCCACGAGGCAAGGGCGATGCCGAGCGTGAGCAAAAGCGCGCGGCGCCAAGCGGACGGCCAGGCCGCGCGGCGCAGAACGAGGCTGCGGGTGATTTCTTGGGCGGCGAGAAGGATGAGCGGTTCGAACCACGAGACCCAGAGGGCGAGGCCCCACGCGGCGGCGGATGTCCAGGCCCATGCGGATCGTGCGGTGCGGACGAACGCGAAATTCGAAGCAAGCGCGACGGTGGTGAGAGCGACGAGCAATGATTGATGGTCGGGGCGCCCGAGGGCGAAGGCATGAGTCAGGGCGGGTGAAAGGGCGAAAAGAACCAGCATCGGCCAGCGCGGGCCCAGGTCGAGGGTGCGCGACCAAAAGAAGAGAAAGAGCAGCGTGGCCAGTCCGAGAAGCGGCGAGATCCAAGCTCCCGCTACATCGAGCGGGCGGACAATCACGCCCAGCGCGGCAATGAGGTAGTCCATCGGCGCGGTGGTGTGAGGGACGGTGCCCTGCGGGAAATTTTCGAAATGGTGCGCGCGGATGATGGTTCCGGGATTTTCCGCCACCGCGGCTGCGCGTTGCATGCGGCTGTGGCAATCGCCGTCGGCATAGACGACGAGCAACCCGCCATCGGAGCGCGGGAGGAAGACCTGCGCGCGGTTCCATGTCACGGCGGCAAAAAACAGCGCGGCGAGGAGAGCCGCGCCGGCGAGGGGTGGAAGGATCTTGAGCATGAGCGGAGATGTTGCGTGATGACGCCTTGCCGAGGCGAACTGGAAAATGTGGTGCCGGAGGGCCTCAAGACCCGAGTCAGGGGGCACGGCTGTCCATGCCGTGATTGTCGACCAATGGCACGGGCTGGCCGCTTTATGACCCGAAAATCCGGAAAAAAGTCTGGAGCGGTGGGGCTGGCGGGATAGGTTGGTGGTTTGCGCCGGCTGAACCGGTCGCACCCCGGAAAAAGCACGATTTTTATGGCGTCAAAAGCGAAGGAAAACGAGGAAGCGCAAGCGGCCAAGAGCGCGGAATACGGCGCGGCACAGATCGACAAACTGGAAGGCTTGGAGGCCGTGCGCAAGCGGCCGGGGATGTATATCGGCTACACCGACGAGCGCGGTTTGCACCATTGCGTTTACGAGGTTCTCGACAACTCGATCGACGAACATCTGGCCGGATTTTGCACGCACATCGACGTGACTATCCATGCGGACGGCTCTTGCTCCGTCCGGGACAACGGCCGCGGCATTCCGGTCGACATGCACCCGAAGTGGAAGATCCCGGCGATCGAGCTGGTGCTGACCAACCTCCACGCCGGCGGCAAATTCGGCCAGGGCGCCTACAAATTCAGCGGCGGTCTGCACGGCGTCGGCGCGAAGTGCGTCAACGCGCTCTCCGAGTGGTTCAAAGCCGAGGTCTACCGCGACGGCAAGGTCTACTTCATGTCCTTCGCCAGGGGCAAGACGACCCAGCAGCTCAAGGTCCTCAGCGAGCTGAAGAACAAAAAGCAGACTGGCACGCAGATCACCTTTTTGCCGGACGGCGAAATCTTCACCACGACGGAATTTGTTTTCGAGCGCCTTGGCGCCCGCATGCGCGAGCTGGCCTTCCTCAACAGCGGCCTGGAGATCCGGTTGTCCGACGAACGCGTCGACGGCGAGCCGAGGAAAAGTGTTTTCGTCTACAAGTTCGGCATCGAGGAATTCGTCAAAGAACTCGGCGAAAGCAAGCAGGTCATCCACCCGAAGGTCATCCAGCTGGCCGGCGGACGGAAGACGAAGATGAAGGACAAGGACGGGAAGGACGTCGAGGAGGACGTCTTCGTTGATTGCGTCATGCAATACAACGACAGCTACACCGACCAGATCCTCTGCTTCACCAACTCGATCCCCAATCCGGACGGCGGGACGCACATGACCGGGTTCCGCTCGGCCCTGACCCGCGCGATCAATCAATACGCCAAGGTCAATGAACTGGCCAAGGACAAGGACCCCGCCATCACCGGCGACGACGTCCGCGAGGGTCTGATCTGCGTGCTCAGCCTGAAGCACCCCGACCCGAAGTTCGAGAGCCAGACCAAGGTCAAATTGGTCAACCCGGAAGTCGACGGCATTGTCAGTTCGATCATTTACGAGGGGCTGATGGATTTCTTCGAAACGAATCCGCCGATCGCGAAAAAAGTTTTCGACAAAGCGATGACCGCCGCCCGCGCCCGCGAAGCGGCGCGCAAAGCCCGCGAGACGGTGCGCAAGAGCGCGCTGACCGGCGGCGGCCTGCCCGGCAAACTGGCCGACTGCTCGGAACGCGATCCTTCCTTGACCGAACTTTTCATCGTCGAGGGCGACTCGGCCGGCGGCTCGGCCAAGCAGGGACGCGACCGTCGTTTCCAGGCCATCCTTCCGATCCGCGGCAAGCTGATCAACGTGGAGAAAGCGCGTTTGGACAAGGTGCTGCAGAACACCGAAATCCAGACCATGATCACCGCGGTCGGCACGGGGATCGGCGAGGGCGAGCAGGAAGGGTCCTTCAACTTCGGGAAGCTGCGTTACGGACGGATCATCATCATGACCGACGCCGACGTGGACGGCTCTCACATCCGCACGCTATTGCTCACCTTCTTTTACCGTCAAATGACCGAACTGGTCCGCCGCGGTTGCGTCTACATCGCCCAGCCGCCCCTTTACCAGATCAAGCGCAAGAAGCGCGAAGAATACGTCGATGACGACGCGCAGCTGACCAAGATCCTCATCTCGCTCGGCGCGGAGGACGTGAAACTCGTCCACCTGAAAAACAAAAAGACCTTCACCGAGACCCAGTTGAAAGAAATCCTCGAGCTGCTCGAGCGCCTGAGCAAGCACAGCAACGCGATCAAGCGTCTGGGAGGCGATTTCGAGAGTTACCTCGAGGCGCGTGACGCGAAGAGCGACAAGCTGCCCGAGTATCTGATCAAGATCCGCGACGGCAACACCGAGTCGGTCGAATATTTCCACGACGAGACCGAGCTGCAGTCCTTCGCCAAAACGAACAACGACCTCAATCTTTTCGAAGACGAGGCCGCCGAGACGCCCGAGGGCACGAACGGCGAGGCTGCGCCGAAGGAAAAAGAAAAGAGCACCGCCGCCCGCCGCCGCCGCGCGCGCCTGGTCGAGATCCACGAGTCGGTCGCGGTGGACAAGCTGATCAAGGAACTTGCCCAAAAAGGGCTCGAGATCGACCACTACACGGCGACGGACAAGCCGATCTTCCATTTGGTCGAAGGCGAGGGCGAGCGCGAGAACAAGCACGAGATTTTCGCCATCCCGCGCATCCTCGAGCTGGTCAAAGAAATCGGCCGCCGCGGCGTGCAGATCAAACGATTCAAGGGCCTCGGCGAAATGAACGCCAAAGAACTTTTCCAGACGACGATGGATCCGGAGAAACGCCGGCTCCTGCGCGTCCGGCTCGACGAAACCAATGCGGTCGAAGCCGACAAAATGTTCACCGTCCTGATGGGCGACGTGGTCGAACCGCGCCGCCACTTCATCGAGGACAACGCCCTCAACGTCCGCAACCTCGACGTCTAACCCAACCAACCCGATGCCCGCAAAATCCGCCGAACCAAAAACCGAAGCTCCCCTCGACAAGGGATCCGCCCAACGCAACAAGAACCTCGACCTCGCGCTGCAGCAAATCGCGAAAGATTACGGCGACGGCGCCATCATGCGCCTCGGCGACCATTCGCAGACCAACATCGATGTCATCCCGACCGGCAACATCCTCATTGACCGTGCCCTCGGCGTGGGCGGCGTGCCCCGCGGCCGCATCATCGAGATATACGGTCCGGAATCTTCCGGCAAAACGACCCTCACCCTGACCATCATCGCGCAGGCGCAAAGGCGCGGCGGGTTGGCCGCCTTCATCGACGTCGAGCACGCCCTCGATCCGAAATACGCGCAGCGTCTGGGGGTCAATCTCGACGACCTCCTCGTCTCCCAGCCCAGCTCGGGCGAAGAAGCCCTGCGCATTTGCGAGACGCTCATCCGTTCCAACGCCCTCGACGTCATCGTCCTCGATTCCGTCGCCGCCCTCGTGACCAAGCAGGAACTGGAAGGCGAGATCGGCGATTCCACGGTCGGCGCGCAGGCCCGTCTGATGAGTGCGGCCATGCGCAAATTGACCGCGCTGATCGCCAAGGCCCGCACCTCCTGCATCTTCACCAACCAGATCCGCGAGAAAATCGGCGTGATGTTCGGCAATCCCGAAACCACGCCGGGCGGCAAGGCGCTCAAGTTCTACTCCAGCGTCCGCATGGACATCCGCCGCATCGGCGCGATCAAGCAGACCGACGGCGTGGTGACCGGCAACCGCACGCGGGTCAAAGTGGTGAAAAACAAAGTCGCCCCGCCCTTCACCGAGGCCGAGTTCGACATCATGTACAACGAAGGCATCAGCAATGTCGGTTCGCTCATCGATGTCGCTTTGGAAAAAGGTATCCTCGAGAAACGCGGCAGTTGGATGAGCTACAAAGGCAACCAACTGGCCCAAGGTCGCGATGCGGCCAAGGAAGCGCTCAAGGCCGACGAAAATTTGTACAAGGAGATCGAAGAGGCCACCCTTGCCGCGATGAAAGCGGCCGAGGGAGCATAACCGGCAGGGACGAGCGGCTCGCTCGTCCGCTCGATGGACCCGGACACGCGCGCCGCGTGTCCCTACCTTCCGACCACGCATGAACATCCACGAATACCAAGCGAAGGAACTCCTGACCAAGTTCGGCGCGGACAATCCGCGCGGGGCGGTGGCCCGCACCCCGGCCGAAGCGGAGAAAGTGGCCCGCGAACTCGGAACAAATTCTATCGTGGTCAAAGCCCAGATCCACGCCGGCGGACGCGGCAAAGGAAGTTTCACCAACGGATTCCAAGGTGGGGTGCATCTCTGCAAGACGGCCGGTCAGGCCCGCGATATCGCGGCCAAGATGATCGGGGAAACGTTGGTCACGCATCAGACCGGACCGGAAGGCCGCGTGGTCAATCAGGTGCTGGTTGCCGAGTCGGTCGAGATCGAGAAAGAATTTTATTTCGCCATCCTCATGGACCGCGCCACGGGCGCGCCGGTCATCGTGGCGAGCCGCGAAGGCGGGATGGATATCGAGGAAGTCGCGGCCAAGACCCCGGAGAAGATCCTCCGCGAACCGGTCAATCCGGCCTTCGGGCTGCAACCTTATGAGACGCGCAAGCTGGCCCGCGAACTCGGTTTTGCGCCGACCCAGATGCGTGCGGCCTGCAAACTTTTCGCCTCCCTCTACCGCTGCTTCATGGCCTGCGATTGCTCGATGGTCGAGATCAACCCGCTCGTTCTGACCAAAGGCGGTGAGGTGCTGGCGCTCGACGCCAAATTTTCTTTCGACGACAACGCGCTCTTCCGTCATCCCGACATCGTCGCCCTGCGCGACGTGGCCGAGGAAGA
>JBBECM010000112.1:0-10898 GCA_040881855.1 Chthoniobacterales bacterium
GCCTCGGCCAGAGCATCAACGAATTCCGCAAAGCCCGCGAAGAACTCGACCGCGAAGTGAAAAAGACCGCGGCCGCGCTCGAGGTCAAGGAAGCTCCCGACAAGGAGCCGCACAAACCGGCCTGATATTCCGTGTCCGCGCCGCGCGCCATCCTCGCGGCCGCGCTGGGCTGCCTGCTTGTTCCCCCGGGGAACGCGGCAGAAGCTCCCGGCCGGATGATCTTCGCCGCGTGGAATCTCCGCAATTACCTGCTGCGACCGGTCCTGAATGCCGAAGGACGCACGACGACTCCAGCCAAGTCCGCCGAGTCCATCGCGGCGGTGGTCGAGACACTGCGGAAAATCCGTCCGGATATCATCGGTCTCAACGAGATAGGCACGCGCAAGGATCTGGCCGATTTGCAGCAACGTTTGCAGAAGGCCGGCTTGATCCTGCCGCACACCGCCTGGGTGAGCGGACCCGACCGGGAACGGCATGTCGCACTCCTCAGCCGGTTCCCTCTCAAGGTGCAGCATGACACGCGCACGACATTCCAACTCGGAGGCCTTTCGCAGCGCGTCCGTCGCGGCATCCTCGATGTCACGGTGCAAGCGCGCGCGGATTTTCCGTTGCGCATCCTCGGAGTGCACCTGAAGTCGTCGCGCGTCGTACCCCAATACGACCAGGCGGCATTCCGGCGCGCCGAATCGCTCATCTTGCGCGAGCGTGTCGAAAAAATCTTCGAGAGCACGCCGGAGGCACCGCTCCTCGTTTTCGGCGACTTCAACGACACCAAAAATTCCCCGGTGGTCAAAGGCGTGGCCGGACGTCCCGGGACACGCCGTTCGCTGGCCATTCTTCCCCTTGCCGACCGCCTGGGCGACCAATGGACTTACCGCTGGGAAGAAAGCGACGAATATTCCCGCATTGATTATGTCATGGTCAACCAGCCTCTGCGCCGGCTCGTGCAGCGTGGCGGAACGGGTCTCCATCGCGACAAAAACTGGTTTGCAGCCAGCGACCACCGTCCCATGATCGTGACCATACGTCTCCCGGAATCCCCCGCGCCATGAAAGTCTTCCTCCTCGCCCTGCTCCTGCCAACCTCCGCGCTCGCCGCCACGGATGCCGATCGCGCGTGGGCGAACCTCGAGAAGCTGCGCCAGGGCCCCGGAAAGCCTCCGGCTGAAGCACCCGAGCAAGTTGTGCAACGCATGCGCGCCCACTTGGCCGCGCAGGAACGGGTGCTCGGTGAATTTATCACCCGCTACCCTGATGATCCCCGGCGCTATCAGGCGGAAATCGAATACGCCGGCATCCAATCCACACTCGGTGCCTCGCTCTCGGATCGCATGCGGGTGGACAAGGCCCTGCAGCGACTGGCCGCGATCGAGCGCCTCAAATCCGTGCCTTCCAAAGTCCGGGCCGACGCCGCCTTCCAACGCATCACCACGACAATGCAAACGGTCAACCTTGCCGCCGCCGGGCGCCCGGTCGAAACAGCCAATGCCCGCAATACCATCGTGGAATCCGGGCAAAACTTCGCCGGCAACTACCCCGAAGACCGTCGCGCCGCCCGCCTGCTGGCCGAGGCGGCCACGTTGCTTGACGATCAGCCCTCGCGGAAACGGAAACTCCTCGAGCAAGCCGAAAGCTTGGCCCGCGACGATGCAACCAGACAACGGATCAAAGACGATCTGACCCGGCTCGGTCTGCTCGGCCAGACGATGGACCTTTCCTTTGACCCGCTGGGAGGCGGACGCTGGTCCTTGGCCGAGGAGAAGGGCCGCGTCACGGTGGTTGTTTTCTGGGCCGGTTGGTCGCCGCCCTCAGTTGCTTGGCTGGCCGAGTTTGCCAAATTTGCCCGCAGTTTGCCGGACGGACGCGTCAGCATTGCCACGGTCAGCTTGGACCAGAAGACCGCCAACGCCAGCGAGACCTTGCAGAAACTCGGCTTGCCCGCATGGCCGACAGCCTGCTCGGGTGCAGGTTGGAAAGATCCGTTGGTCCGCCGGCTCGGCATCAACGCGTTGCCCACGGCCTTTGTCTTCGACAAACAAGGTCGGCTGCGCACGCTGAATGCGCGCCAAGGCTACGAGTCGTTGCTCCGGCAGTTGGTCACGGAGCAAAAATAGTGCGCCGTTGCAGGTGCAGCGCCGTCCTCCCCGGCGACAATGACTACGCCGTGATCTCCCAAAAGCGCTGCGCTGCGTTCGGCCAGCTGCGGTCTTCCACGCGCTTTCTTGCCGCGGCGCCCATGATGCGGCGCCTCTCCTGATCCGCACACAACCGGCGCGTGGCGTCGCATAACTCGGCGAGATCACCGCCGCGCGTGACAAAACCATCCGCCCCGTCGGTGACCAGCTCGCGCGGTCCGCCTTGGTCGGACACCACGCAAGGCAAACCGGCCGCCTGCGCCTCGAGGATGACGTTGCCGAAGGTGTCGGTCGTGCTGGGAAAAACGAAAACATCGGCCGAAGCATAGGCCCGCGCCAACTCTTCACCGGTCAGATAGCCGGTGAAAATCGCTTCGGGAAAACTCTTCTCGAATTCCGCGGAATACGGACCGTGACCGATGACCAGGCCACGCACGGGGAGACCTTCTGCTTTGAGTTTGCGGACCGCCGAGGCAAAGAGATCGAGTTTTTTTTCTTTGGATACCCGCCCGGCATAAAGGAGACCGATCTCGCCGTCGCGCAACCCGCGCTTTGGCCAGAAGCTTTCATCACGGCGGGCAGGACTGAATAACTCCGTGTCCAAGCCGCGCGGCAAAATACGGATACGACCGGCCTTGATCCCGCGCGCCTCGAGCGCCTGACGGTAGTCGCCGGAATTGACGTAAACGATGTCCATCTGCTCGTAGAACCACTGCATGAAATTCCAAGTGAGGGTCTCCATCCACGAGTCGTCGGTCAGGATGCGCACGTATTGCGGGAAGTCGGTGTGGTAAATACCGCTCGTTTTCAATCCGAGAATCTTCGCCGCGAGCAACGCGCAGAGCCCGACCGGACCCGGCGTGCTGATGATCACCTCGGTGAAACCCTCGCGCTGCACGTAATCGACAATTTCCAGCACGGGCGGAAAGCTCAGTTTTTGCAGTTCGTATTCGGGAAGTTCGAATTCGCCGACCGGCTGGAAATTCTTGATCGGGATATTGCTCGGCGCCACTTCGCCGCGCGATGTCGCCACGGTGAGATCGAATCCTTCGGCCCGCGCCGCAGCGGTCATTTTGCGGATCGTGGTGGAGACGCCGTTGACATCCTCCAGCGTGTCGGTGAACCAGATGCGTTTGTGGTTGCGCAGGCTGGCCGGGACTTCGCCGCAGGTGCTCTGGCAGAGCGGACGCAATTCGGCGCGGCCCGGTGAGCGGAACGCGTAGAAATAGGGGGCAAGACCGAGAGCCAACGGGACCAGCGAGCCGACGAACTGCAGGCTTTCGATGAGCCGTCCGGCCTGCAGCTGCGCGATGAATTGGGAAAAGAAGCGAAAAGCCAGCTGATTGACCAAAAGATTGGCCGTGAGGAAGGCGCGGCGCTCGGGTTCGGTCACCCCTTCGGTCGCTTTTTCAATGGCCGAGCGCATGCCCGGTTTGCCCACCGCATCGGCCAGCTCCTTCCAAAGCGACGCATTGCCCGGCAGGGCAACTTCCCAGATTTTTCCGCTGGCGATGCCTTGGGCGAGAAAGCCGAGTTTTTCGGTCAGGGTGAACCGCGTCGGGTCTTTGCCTTCCATGAAACGCCCGGCCATTTTCTCGAGCAACGCGGCGGCCGGTTTCTGCGAGCCCTTGGCCAGACGCGCGCCGGCAAATTCGAAGATGACGCTGTAAAGGCTGTGGGCCATGACCAGCGGACCACCGCCCTCTCCGCCCGGACAACACTTTCCTTGGCGCAAGGCGGAGAGAAATTCCTGCACTGTCTGACCCTCCGCTTCGGTCCAAGCCCGACCTAGATAGATGCCACCTTTGTCATCCGATCCGCCGGTGAAAGATTTTTTCCAAGGTTCAGCCCAAAGCGGTTCGAGTTTCCGCCGGGAGGCGAAGCGCTCGATATCGGACGGCGTCAATCGTGACAGGGCAAACTCGGCCGTGTGTCCGAGCAGTGGATCACGCAAACCATTGACCGTCTCGAAATGGCGAAAAAGCAGAATGAGCCGCTCCCAATGCTCGGCCGAAAGACGCTCGTCCACCGGCCAGAAAGGATGCGCCACGGCGTGGGCGATGTCCTCGGCTTTGAGATAGCGCGCGAGCTCGTAGATATCGCGGCGTATGCCTTGGATTTCGGCGTGCTGGGCCTCGTTGATATCCCAGACAAGAAGGTGCACTTTGACATCGTCCTCCGGAAAAAAAGCGGTGACTTCCTCGCTGATGAAGGCACCCGGCTGACTGGCGATTTGCAGACAGCCCTCGATTGTGTCGTGATCGGTGAAGGTGACAAAATCAAATCCCTTCTCCCGCAGCGCCCGGTAGATTTCTTGCGGCTCCGAGCAACTCGCCGGAAAATCCACCTTGCGCAGCAACCAGTCCGTGGCCCGTGCACTGTGACGGGTGTGAAGATGGAGATCAGCGCGAGCCATGGGTTCCGTATCCTAGACAGAAGCGGTCTTCATTTCACTGCCCGATTCCCTGGCACCTTCCGGACAGACCAAGCCCAGATTCCGACCAGAGCGAGGGAGACCATCCCGGCGAGAAGTCCGAATCGCTCGGGATAACCCGGAAACGGGACAAATGTCCCGTAAAGCGCCAGGAGCGGGACCACGGTGGCCAAAGGAAACACAATCCAGCGCCACCAAGGTTGGTGGCGGTCGCCGCGCATGAGGCGGAGGGCGCCGATGGCCAGTGCGGTGTAGACTAGGACAAGAAGCAGAGCCTGCGAAGTGGCGGCGACAAACAATGTTTGGAAGCGTTCCGAAGCCGGCACGAAGAGTCCGCCGGCAACGACCAGCACCGCGATGAGAAGCACCGCGGCTGCGGCATGGTGCGGCGCTCCGCAGCGGTTGGTCGCGGCCAGCCATGACGGCAGATATCCGCCGCGGGCCAAGGCATAAATACCCCGCAAGGCGGCCACGGTGAAGCCGATGCACGTCGCGGTAAAATCAACCAGCACGGCCAGGCGGATCCACAACGCGGCCCACGGACCGAGCAATTCCCCGCCCATCACGGCGAACCCGTCGATCGCGTCGCCCCAGGATTTCGCCACGCGGGCGGGTCCGTAGTGGACCGTGCCGGCATACGAGCAGAAGAGCAGGAGCACGGCGGCCGCGACCACCGTGCCGACCAGCGCACGCGGGATATTGCGCCGCGGATCACCGGTTTCTTCGGCCAAGGATCCGGCGGTTTCGAATCCCCCGAAAAGCAGGATGCAAAAAAGCAGCGCACCAAAAAGCCCGCCCCCATGCGGGTTGTTCCAATCGAAGACCGCCCACGTGTTGGCCGGACCGGCATGAATGATGGCCGCGGCACCGGTCAGCAGGAACGGAATGACGGAAACTCCGACGATGATCAGCTGCACCTTCGTGGCGACCGAAGCGCCGCGGACATTGAGCCACCATGCCGCCAAGCAAACGAGCAGGGCGCCCGCCCACCAGGGAAAATCGACGCCGAAATAAAGTTGGGCCAAACGCGAAGCCAGGTCGCCGACCGCGATGGTGAACCCGGCCGCGCCGGCAAAGAGCAGCGAGAAGACGTAAATGCCGAGAGCGACAAGCCCCGCGGTCCGGCCCCAAGCCCGTGCGACGTAGTCACCCATCGCTCCAGCCCCACCCGTCTCCGATGCGTAGTAGGCAACTACGAGGGAGAACGCGACCATGCCGACCGAGGCGAGCAATACGGCAAGAGGTCCGACCGCGCCGGCCAACGCGGCCACGATGCCGAGAAAGAGCGCGATATCGATGAGCGGACCGATGCAAAAGCACTGGCCGACGAGCTGCATCAGCCCGAGGCGGGCCGAAGCGAGTTTGCCGGCAGAAGGTTGCTCGGTGCTCATGCGCGACGATTAGCAGGTTGGCACCTGCGCGGAGGAGGTGAGCGCAAAGTTGGAACGTCCCGGTCCGATGGGGACATCGCGATCCACCATGAAGACCCTCAGACCATCATGCCCGCGGCGACCGTTTCGTGGGTGCCGGGGTCGACGAGGACGAAAGAACCGGTCAGCCGGTTGCGGCGGTAGCTGTCATGGAAAAGCGGGGTCGCGGTGCGCAGCGACACGCGGCCGATGTCGTTCATGCCCAGCGTGGGCACGCCTTCCTTCTTGTGCAGCGTTTCGATGTCCACCTGGTAGCGCAATTCCTGCACGATCGCTTTGGTCTCCTTCGTCGTGTGACGCAGGAGGTATTTGCCGCGCGGTTCCATCGGCTTCTGCGAGAACCAGCAGACCATGGCCTCGACGTCCTGTCCGAGAGTGGGCGGATTGTTCGCTTTGACCAGCATGTCTCCGCGCGAGATGTCGATTTCGTCCTTCAGCGTCATGACGACCGACTGCGGAGCGAAGGCTTCGGAAACTTCTTTCCCGCCGGGGAGATGGATCTTGTCGATCGTGGTGGAGAAGCCCGAGGGCATGACGCTCACCGCGTCGCCCGGCTTGAAGACGCCTCCGGCCACGCGTCCGGCGTAACCGCGGAAGTCATGATGCTCCGGGGACTGCGGACGGATGATCCATTGCACAGGGAAGCGCGCATCGACGTGATTCTCCGTGCCGCCGGTGTAAACGGTCTCGAGGTGGTAAAGCAGCGACGGGCCCATGAACCAAGGCATCTTATCCGACTTCTCGACGACATTGTCGCCATTGAGCGCGGAGAGCGGGATGGCCGTGATCTCGGCGATGTCGTCGAGACGCGAGGCGAATTCGTGGAAGTCCTGCACGATGCGGTGGAAGACCGACTCGCTGTAGTCGACGAGGTCCATCTTGTTCACGGCCAGCGCGAGGTGGCGGATCTTGAGGAGATTGGCCACGAAGGAGTGGCGCTTGGTCTGCTCGATGATGCCTTTGCGCGCGTCGATGAGAATGATGGCTAGGTCGGCGGTCGAGGCGCCGGTCACCATGTTGCGCGTGTATTGGATGTGACCCGGCGTGTCGGCGATGATGAATTTGCGCCGCGGCGTGGCGAAGTAGCGGTAGGCCACATCGATGGTGATACCCTGCTCGCGCTCGGCACGGAGTCCGTCCGTGAGCAGCGCCAGATTGACCACCGCATCCCCGCGCCGGCGGGAACTTTCCTCCACCGCGCTGAGTTGGTCCTCGAAAATACTCTTCGAGTCGTAAAGCAAGCGCCCGATCAGCGTGGACTTCCCATCATCGACGGATCCGGCAGTGGCAAAGCGAAGGAGGTCCATTAGAAATAGCCCTCCTTCTTGCGGTCTTCCATCGCCGTCTCGGAACGTTTGTCGTCCGCGCGCGTGCCGCGCTCGGTCTGACGTGCCGCGGCCACCTCGGCGATCACTTCATCGAGGGTCGAGGCGCCGGACTCGACCGCGCCGGTGCAGGTCACGTCGCCGATGGTGCGGAAACGGACCGTTTTGCGTTCGGGCTTTTCCGTCTCGAGCATGGTGATATGCGGAGAGAGGGCGAGCAGCGCGCCATTGCGGGCGAAGACCTCCCGCTGGTGGGCGAAATAGAGGGACGGAAGATCGATCTCCTCCCGCTGGAGATACATCCAGATATCCATCTCGGTGAAATTGGAGAGGGGAAAGACGCGGAAGTGCTCGCCGGGGTGGTGGCGGCCGTTGAAAAGGTTCCACAATTCGGGTCGCTGGTTCTTCGGATCCCACTGACCAAAATCATCGCGGTGGGAAAAAAAGCGCTCTTTGGCCCGGGCCTTTTCCTCGTCGCGCCGCCCGCCGCCGAGGCACGCGGTGAATTTGTGCTCCTCGATAGTATCGAGAAGGGTGACCGACTGCAGCGCGTTGCGCGAGGCGTGCGGACCCTTCTCTTCCTTCACGCGGCCTTTGTCGATCGAGTCCTGGACATGGCCGACGACCAGACGCGCGCCGAGTTTTTCGGTGAAGGCATCGCGGTAGGCGATCGTCTCGTCGAAATTGTGTCCGGTGTCGATGTGGAGCAGCGGAAACGGGATCTTGGCCGGCCAGAAGGCTTTGGCCGCGAGGTGGGCCATGACGATCGAATCCTTGCCCCCGGAAAAAAGCAGGGCCGGATTTTGGAACTGCGCGGCAGTCTCGCGCAGGATGAAAATCGCCTCGGCCTCGATCTGGTCGAGGTGGTCTAACTGGTAATGCGGCATGGAACTCGTCGTATCGCCCGGTGCTTTTGCAGCGGATTACTCCCCCGGGCGGCCGTCCGCGACGGTCCGCCAATACCCAAGCAAATCGGCCGCACACTGATCGACGGAACGTGCCTGCGTGTCAAGAACAAGGACCGGATCCTCCGGTTCCTCGAACCCGCTGTCCTTGCCGGTGAATTGTCCGATTTTCCCCTCCTGGGCCTTGGCGTAAAGACCCTTGGGATCGCGCTCCGCGCAGGTCTCGAAGTCGGCCTTGACGTAAACCTCGTGAAAATCCGGTCCGATGATTTCCCGGGCCGCCGCGCGGTGTCGGCGCAGGGGAGTGATCACCGAGACGAACACGATGATCCCCTGCCCCGCGAGAAGCTTGGCCGTTTCGGCCACCCGACGGACATTCTCGGTGCGATCTTCATCGGAAAACCCGAGGTTGCCGTTCAGCCCGGTGCGCAAATTGTCGCCGTCGAGAATCACTGTCATAAGACCTTCGCCGTGCAGCGCGCGCTCGGCTTCGTTAGCGATGGTGGATTTGCCCGAGCCGGACAATCCGTAGAGCCAGAGCACGACCCCCTTCTGGCGGAGCAGTTCCTCCTTGGCCGCACGGTCGAGGAAGCGGCGCGTCTCGGGATGGATGTTGGTCATGATCAACACCGCTTTTACGCTCATACCGCGCCGAAGTGAATTTCCGATACGCTCTTGGGCATGAAAAATGCACGGGACGAAGTGTCATTTTGGTCGGAAAGTGGGCCCTCTGGGATTCGAACCCAGGACCTGGCGATTAAGAGTCGCATGCTCTAACCAGCTGAGCTAAGAGCCCTTTGCGCAGTCCTAAAACTGAGTTGCAACGGTCGCAGGGATGACCTGATGACTCAAGGACTTTCCCCGAAGAGGCTCAGGGTTTGGCCGCCTTGGCCTCCTCGGATGATGCGGCGTTGCCGGCGCGGGCGGCTTGCAGCTTTCCGGCCAGTCCCTCCGAGGCGCCTTCGAGGGCGGCGGCGCGTTCCCAGGCTTTGACGGCTTCGTTGCGGCGACCGAGTTTCTCGAGAACGTCACCGAGGTGCTCCTCGATGACGGTGTCGGGTTGGGCGGAAACCAGGTGCGAGGCGCGTTCCAGCGGGGCCAGCGCCTCGTGGTAGCGCCCTTGCTGGTAGAGCGCCCAGCCGAGGCTGTCGAGGTAGGCGGCATTGTCGGGCTCCTGCTCGACGGCGCGGCGGATGAACTCTTCCGCTTCAGCCAGATTCAACCCGCGTTCGGCCCACATGTAGCCGAGGTAATTGAGGGCTTGGGCGTGTCCGGCGTCCAGATCGAGGCACGCGAGGAAGTGCCGCGCGGCGGCATCGTGTTCGGCGCAACGCTCGGCCACCACGCCGTGCTGGAAATAAAACTCGGGGGTGAGGAAGGACGGCTGGTAGCGCGCGGCGAGGTCGGCGGACACGTCCATGGCGTTGAGGGCCTCGCGCCACCGTTTGAGGTGCGCGAGGAGCTGCCCCTCGTAGAAGGGCAACTCGGGCAGGTTGGGGAATTTTTCGCGCGCACGGGCCAGCCACCAAGCGGCGCGCTCGGTGTTTTCCGTCTTGAGGCAGAGATCGGTGATCTCGAGGTAAAGCCGGGGATCTTCGTCATGGAGCAGGAGCGCTTTCTCGAACTTGTCGAGCGCACCGACCGGATCGTCGCGCCGCAGCAGGATCTCCCCGTGGGCGCGGTAGGCAAGCAGACTGGCCGGGTTGTCCGCCACCACCGTGTCGAGTTCGGCCAGGGCTTCCTCGTCGCGCCCCAGGGAAGAAAGGGCGAGGGCGACCTTCTCGCGTGAAAGCGTGTCCGACGGCTGGAGCACAAGCAACCGGCGGCCGGAGGAGACGGCGTCCCCGAGATGTCCGGCGGCGAAGAAGAAATTGAGGGCGCGCAGCAGGACGGCGGGATTGTGTTGCCCGTTTTGCACCGCGCGGCGGTAGTGGGCGATGGCGGGGGTGGACGCGGACTCGTCGCGCAGTTTGCCCTCCATGAGCAGCTGGCGGACATTGAGATCGGCCAGTCCGGCCCAGAACCCCGGGTCTTGATTGTCGCGGCGCGCGGCCTGCGCGAGGATCCGTTCCGCGTCGGCCGGACGCCCGTCGGCGCGGCAGATGCTGTAAAGCATCTGGTACGGCTCGATGAGATCGGGCGCGGCGCGCAGTGCCTGGCGGGTGAAACGCTCGGCCGGCTCGAACTTGCGCAGGCTGATGACATAAATGCCGGCGATGCGAAGGGCCAGCGGGGCGGAGTCGGGGTTCTCCTTGAGCGTGTCCTTGAGCACGGCGAGGGCTTCGGGCGCCTCGTCCCGCTGCAAGTGGATGCGGGCGATTTCCTCGGCCAAGGCGGCGTTGCCGGGCTCGAGGTCGAGGGCGCGCCGGTAGTGCCGGAAAGCACCGTCCGGGTCGGGGTCTGCAGCCAGCATCCCCGCAGCCACGCGGGCCATGGCCTCGGCGCGGCGGTCGGCGGCGTCGGCCAGCGAGGCGGGATAAGCTGCGGAAGTGTCTCCGCCCCATCCCGCGTCGGCCGTGAGAGCCGGCGCGTCCTGCGCTCCGGCCAGGATCAGGGCGCAAGGCAACGCACGGGTGGCGGCGAAGCGCAACCGGAGACGCACGAACATGGGGCTGAAGATAGCCTTTAGCTCTTGTAGCGCAAACGCTTCTTGTGGCGGTTAAGCTTCAT
>JBBECM010000113.1:0-56188 GCA_040881855.1 Chthoniobacterales bacterium
CGAAATGCGGATTCCACCCGTGCCGATGCCAGAGGCGCAACAAGGTCAAAGTGAAGCTGGCGGACGGAAAAGAGCGCACCATCCAGCACATGACGTCCACCACTTTCTGGCATCCGGATGGCACGCCAATGTCCGCCCAGCAATTCATGGAGATGCTCTTCGGTAGGCTACCGGATTTCTTCCAAAGCGAGTCCGAGCTGCGCGCGCTATGGAGCGCGCCGGACACGCGGGCCAAGCTACTGCAAGGTTTGTCCGAGAAAGGGTTCGGCCACGAGCAGTTGGCGGAGATGCAAAAGATCATCGACGCCGAGAAGAGCGATCTCTTCGACGTGTTGGCCTACGTCGCCTACGCCTTGGCACCGCTGACACGCGCCGAACGCGCCGACCATGCGCGGGTCTATATCAACTCCGAGTTCAGCACAAAACAGCGGGCCTTCTTGGAGTTCGTCCTGCAGCACTATGTCGACGTGGGCGTCGAAGAGTTGGACCAAGAAAAACTCACCCCGCTCCTCCGCCTCAAATACCACAACAGCATTTCTGATGCCGTGGCCGACCTCGGTGAACCCGAGCAAATCGGCCAAGTCTTCGCCGGCTTCCAGCGTCATCTCTACAAGCAGGTAGCGTGACCCCGTGACCTAGAGGATGGCAGGTTGGAGTTAGCGCCGGAAGGTCCGGCGGCGGCGGGGCGGGGCGGGGCGGCCGTCGAGACGGGGTTCGAGCTTCGGGCGCCGGGGTGCCACGGCGGCTTCGCCGTGCTTGGGGACGTTTTGGCCCTCGAGGCGGAGACGTTCGATTTTGCGCCCGATGAACCGCTCGATGGCGGCGAGTTTTTTCATCTCGTCGTGCCTTCGAGGGCTTCGATGCGCTGGTTTTGCGAGCGGTTGGCATGGAGGACGGCCACGGAATGGTTGTTGGCCCGCAGGCGTTTGGCGATGCGGTCGGCGCCGTAGCCCACGCCGCCGAAAATGGAACCGACTTTTAGGTCGGTGAAGCGGGCGAGGTCGCGCATGGAAGTTTCCACCTGCATGGCCAGTTCCCGTGTTGGCTCAAGGACGAGGCAGCGCAGTTTGCCGTGGGAACCGAGTTTTTGCAGGGCGGGCAGCGCGAAGGCGGCGGTTTTGCCCGCCCCGGTCTGGGCGGACGCTATGACATCGCGGCCCGCGAGGGCCGGAGGGATCGCCCGCAGCTGGACCCGGGTGGGTTCCCCGTAGCCCATGGCTTGGACGCCTTCGAGAAGTGGCTTGGACAATCCAAGCTTGGTGAACGGCATGTGAAAGGCGGGCGGTCGGGTCACCGCCGGGAGAAGGTCCGATTTCGTTTGCCCCGGGCGGGCGGATGGGCAATAGTGGTGGCTGTATGAAAAACCTACCGACCCTCGTTGTCACGGCCTTGGCCCTGGCTGCATTCGCCACCACCTCTTTCGCCGGCAGTTGCGGCGGGTGCCCCGGTGAAGGCGGGAAGAAAGACAAAGCCAAGACTGAAGAAGGCGCTCAGAGCTGAGCAGCCATCTGGCGTTTCACCGAAGCGGCTCCCACGGGGGCCGCTTCTTTTTTTGCCTTCCCGTCCGTCCGCTAACACCGGGCAGAAGCAGCGTGGGGCAGTTCGAGGCCGCAGGCGCGCATTTTGTCGAGAGAGCGACGGACGGTCTCGGCGAGGGTGTGGCGGTCGAGGATGTCGGCAACCGAATTGCGCACTTCGAGCATGACCATGCGGAGGCCGCAGGTGTTTTCATCGGGGCACGAGCATTTTCCGTATTTGCTCTGGCTCACGCAGCGGATGGGGGCGAGCGGCCCGTCGATGAGGCGGATGACTTGTCCGAGCGTGATGCTGTCCATCGGCTTCTCCAGAAAATACCCCCCGTGCTTGCCGCGCTTGGTCCCGATGAAGCCGGCTTTGCGCAATTGCATGAGGATCTGGTCGAGGAAACCTTTGGGGAGGTTTTCCCGGGCGACGATTTCCTGGGCGCGGAGCATGGGGCGCCCGAGCTCGGCGGCGATGCCGAGGTCGATCAGCGCACGCAGCGCGTATTCCCCTCGCTTGGATATTTTCATGGACGGGAAGGGGATAGTGCTACCACCCCGCATGGTCTGCAAGCCCCCGCGCGGCATTGCCAGGGAGGGCGGCACGGTTTAGAAACGCGGCGATGAAGATCGTTTGCGCGTATTCGGGCGGCTTGGACACCTCGGTCCTGCTGCAATGGCTGAAGGAAACCTACGGGGCCGAGGTTATCGCCTTTTGCGCCAATATCGGGCAAGAGGAGGAGTTGGACGGTCTGGAGCAAAAGGCGCTGACCACGGGGGCGACGAAGTGCCATGTCGACGATCTGCAGGAGGAGTTCGCGCGGGATTTTATCTTTCCGATGTTCCGCGCGGGGGCGCTTTACGAGGGACAGTATTTTCTCGGCACGAGCATCGCGCGTCCGCTCATCGCCAAGCGCATGGTGGAGATCGCGCGGGCCGAGGGGGCGGCCGCCGTGGCGCACGGGGCCACGGGCAAGGGCAATGACCAGGTCCGTTTCGAGCTGGCCGCCGCGGCCTTGGCTCCGGACTTGGAGGTGATCGCGCCGTGGCGGCAGGAGCGCTTCCGCGAAAAATTCCCGGGCCGCGCCGAGATGATCGCCTACGCCGAGGCGCACGGGATCCCGGTGCCGGTGACGGCGAAGAAGCCGTATTCCATGGATCGCAACCTGCTGCACATCAGCTACGAGAGCGGAATCCTGGAGGACCCGTGGTTCGACGCGAGCGAGGAGGAGAACAAGGATATGTTCCGCCTGGGGGCCTCGCCCGAGGATGCGCCCGACGCGGCCGAGCGGGTGATTTTGCATTTCAACCGGGGAGACTGCACCGGCCTCGAAGGCGACGGGGTGGCGCAGGCGCTCGGGGAACTCGGGCCCAAGGGCGACGGCCGGAAGTTGGATCCGCTCACGGTAATGCGCGTCCTCAACAAAATCGGCGGCAAGCACGGCATCGGGCGGGTCGACATGGTGGAGAACCGGTTCGTCGGCATGAAGAGCCGCGGGGTCTACGAAACGCCGGGCGGGGCGATTTTGCATTTCGCCCACCGGCAGATGGAGTCGCTCACGATGGATCGCGAGGCCATGCACCTGCGCGATTCCCTCATCCCGCGCTACAGCACCTTGGTCTACAACGGATTCTGGTTCGCGCCGGAGCGCCACGCGCTGCAGGCGCTGGTCGAGGAAACGCAGAAGGACGTGACCGGCGAAGTGCGGGTCAAACTTTACAAGGGCAATGTCATAGCCGCCGGTCGCCGCAGCCCGTTGAGCCTTTACAATCCGCACATGGCGACGATGGAGGCCGATCCGACGCAGGCCTACAACCAGTCGGACGCCACGGGATTCATCCGTTTGAATGCGCTGCGCCTCAAGGTCGCGGCCTTGCGCGGACCCGGCGCGTCCTGAGCGGTCCCTGCGGCCGGCTTCTTTCAGACCTGCATGAGCAGGAAAATCAGGGCCACCGTGACCACGGCGGCGAGCAGGATGACGCCAAAGACCAAACGGCGGCCGGTGCGGCCATGACGTGTGCCGCGCCGTGGCGATTTTGCGCCTTCCTTGCGGTGGTGCCGCCGCCGCCGCCTCGGATGCGAGGATTTTTCCCCGCTGGCCGGGGGGAGAGGCGGGGTCGCTGGGGGTTCCGCGCCGGGGCGGCGCGTTACGAGCGTCCGGGGAACGCTTTCCAACACGGTGGGAAATTCGTCAACCGGACGCCAGTCGGTCTGACCCGCGAACCAAAAAAGTGCCTCATCCTCGAACCAGTTGGCGCGCAGTCCCGCCATGACTTCTTCCGCGCTGGCTGGTCCGTAAATGGTTTCGTCCCAGGAGAGGAAGATTTGGGCACCATCGCCACGGGCCCGGTCTGATCCGTGCAGCTTGCGGGGCAGGAAGAAGTGGGGAGGACGAAAAGGCAGCCCCTGCGGTTGACCTGGTGTCGTGCTCATGGTGCAGGAATTCCGGACGGGGTGGTGGGCCGGAGGCGGCTCACGTCAAATCCCTGGGCCGCCAGCCGCGCACGGATGCGTCCGAGAAGCGCGGGATCGAGTTCCGGTTGGCGGGCGAGAATCCAAAGGTAGCGCCGGTCGGGTGTGCCGACGGCAGCCCAGCGGTAAGCGGGATCGAGGTCGACGATCCAGTAGTCTCCCTCGAAGGGGCCGAAGAGACGGACTTTGAGTTTGCCGTTGTTGCTGCCCGGCACGGCGCGAGCCGATCCTTCGATCGAGGTTGCGCGTCCGCTGCGGCGCACGCAGGTATTGACCACTTTGATGGTGCCATCGGGTTGCGGTGTGTAAGCGGCTTTGGTCCCGGTGCAACCGCTTTGGAACCAACTCGGGAACGATTCGATCTCATGCCATCCGCCGGCGTAGCGGGCTAGATCGACCGCGGCCACGGTGGTCGGCGGGGGCATCGGGGTGGCGCATGCACACAGCAGGAACGCAGTCAGACAAAGACCAGCGGCACGGGTCATGCCACGACCATACGCCCGAGCAAATGATTAAGCCAGATCATTGCCGATGTTTGATTGGGGCACTCACGCGGGTGGCCGCCCGAGGCGCCAACGCAGGTAAAGGACTCCGGCCAAGGCCGCGAGGCAGGCCCACAGCAGCACGCCTCGCCAGGGAATCTGCCAAGGTGGCTTGGTCGAGACGACGAATTCGCCGGTCGGCCAGCGATCCCGACCCCCCGCCATGGTGACAACGCGCCAAGTGCTGGCCGTGCCGGCGTCCAGTCCGTCGATTGCGGCCGTCAGTGCCGTCAGTTCGCGCCCCTCGTGTTCGAGTTCGGCGGTGCCGAGGATTTTCATCACCGCCCGATGCGGGGCGGGGCGGAAGTCGCCCGCATAGGGCAAGCCGGTGGCCGGATCCTGCAGCGTCGGGTTGAAGCCGTACTCCAAACGGTAAGCATCGGCGTCCGGATCACGCGCGAAGATCACTTGAATCCGGGCGGAGTGACGCGCGGTCTCGGCGCGCGCGCTTTCCATTTTGAGCGCGAGGGCGAGGTCTCTTGTGCCGGTCCCGGGCGTAGCCCGCGGCCGGGCGAGAGTTGGGGGCTCGGGGAAAGCTTGGAGTTTGTTTTCTTCCCAGACGATGCGGAATGGATCGGAAACCGCTTCGCGGCGCCCGGAGCTCTCCCTTTGGCCGCTGAGAATCCATCGACGCGAACCGTCTTCCGCCGCCGCGGCATCGATCTCCCCGGCCGCCCACTCGGCCGGGGCGGCTTCGTGGCCGGGCGTGCCGTCGTGCGGAGGAGGAACCAGTCCGCGGAATAAATCCGTGAGCCGGTCGCCGATCCGCCCGATCCATCCGCGCGGCCGAGGTGGCAGCGTGTATTCCGACCGGACGCCGTCCTCCATGAATTCAAGCCGGATCTTGTCCCATCCCTCGCCGGCGGTGCGCCATTCCAAGCGGTGTGGAGCCGAGGTGTTGCCGGCGAGGCGGACGTCGCGGTTGAGTTTCCAAGGTCGCGGCGCGGGCGGAGGCGTGGTTGGCAGAGGCCCGGCGGGCTCGCGCGGTGTTGCCGCCGTTTCCGCGGCGGGCGCGGGGGCCTTGACTGCCAGTCGCGCCGGGGCACCGCGTCCGAGATTGACCATCACCAGCTCGGGACGGACGGCATCGCGTCCCGCATCGAGTTGCAGCATCACGGTCTCGACCGAATCCGGAGCGACCGTGAATTCGCGGCTGTCGAGCGAGTTCCCGCCGGACAGTTTCAGTCCGGCCGCCGCCTCGATCATGAAGCGCCCGGGGACGCCTCCGGCGTTGGTCACGGTCAGGCCCGCTTCCGGGCTCCGGGTGAGATCAAGTTCTGTGGTCAGCACCTTCAGATCAGCCGGCACCGGTGGGGCCGCCAGCGAGACTTCACCGCGGTGGACTGGGGTGGTGAATGTCACTTTGACCTCGCGGCGTGCGCCTTTGCGTTCTTCCGGGATGCGCAGTTCCAAGGTGTGGGCGGTGCCGGGGGCCAGCGCCACGCGGGATTCGGTCACCACGAGGTCCGGCGGTTCCACCTCGATCTTGATGTCCTGGGGCAACCCGGCCCGGCTCTGCAAGACGAGGCGCGCCTCGCGGGCTCGGCCTGCCAAGGTGAATTCCGGCCGCTCCGCCGTGACCTCGAAGGGTGCGTGAGACCGTCCGAGCAGGACAGTTTGCGTTCCGGCCGAATCATTGACGCCCGGCCGCAGCACCTGACGGTCGGATTGTCCGGACGAGGCCGGTGCGTAGCGTATGGTCAAGTTGGTCGACTGTCCGCGGGGCAATTGGAAGCGCGCTGGTCCGAGAATTTCAAAAGGCGGCTCGGCGCGGTTTTCGACGGACAACACGCCTCCCCCGGCGTTGGCCAGTTCCAGCGGCAATGTCATCGTCTCGCCGGCCGCAGCTTCGAATTCCAGCGCGGCCGGGGCGAGCAGCACCGGAGGACGGTCGCGGATGTCGATGCGCACGGTGGCCGGCGAACTGAGTCCGCCGCGCAGTCCGCGGACCCGGAAGGTGAATTCGTCCGTCGCGCCGTCTTCGGCACCGTCATGCACATAGGTCACGGAGCCGTCGGTCGAGAGGGAGACGCGATCCGGGTCGGGTTGGAGAACCGGCGAAAGCCGGCCGTGGCGCGGCGGGCGGTCGATGACGTATTCCACGGGGTTGTTCCCGTGGAACCCGCGCAGGGGGATACCGACCCGGTCGCCGTGCCACACGGAGACATTGGTGCCGGCGGCGACGGGCGGTTTCCAGAGGTTTTGCCCGGACTGTCCGGCGGCGGTGGCGGAAAGGACCGCGCCGAGGGCGGCGGCGAGGAAAAGTCTGTTCGGCCGCACGCGGGCATCAAAGCGAATGGGATTGAAAATGGCGAGTGGAACCCTACGTTGTGGAGACATGGTCCGGTCCGCTTGCTCCTCCCTGGTTGCGGTTCTTCTCACAATGTCTCCGGGTCGTGCCGAGGGCGCGGGGCCGGTCTTGACGCCGCCCGCGGAACTGACCGCGCCGCAGGACCCACCCAAAGTGGTGCCGCGCGTTCTCGACCTGGCCACACCGGAGAATACGCGCATCATCGTCTCCTTGGGACGACAACGGGTCTACCTCCGGGTCGGGGACGAAGTGGCGATCGACGCTCCGGTCTCGACCGGCAAGCGGCGTGCGCAGACGCCGGCCGGCGACTATCGCATTCTCGAAAAGTCGGCCACGCACGCTTCGAATCAGCACGGGGATTTTGCCGATCGCGATGGCCGCCCGGTGCGCCAAGGGGTCAGCACCCGCGTCGATCCCGCCCCGAGCGGCACGGTCTTCGTCGTGGTTCCGGTGCAATACCATTTGCGGCTCGACGATGCGGGACTGGCCCTGCATGCCGGACGTCTGCCCGGCTATCCGGCGGCGGACACCGCGGTGCGCTTGCCGGCCGATGTCGCGCCTCTGATTTACCAGCGGGTCAAAACCGGCACTCCGGTTACGATCGAGGAGTGAGTCCGGCGCGGCAGCGTCCGATCTCCCTGAGCGGTGCGCCGGCGAGGAGTTTTTGCTCGATGGATTCGAGCGAGACGCCTTTGGTCTCGGGCACCAGCGCGAGGAAGAAGACAAAGAAGACGGCGTTGAGCGCGCCGTAGAGGAGGAAGGTGTTCCCGGGTCCCAGGACGTTGAGCATGGTCAGGAAAGTCATGCCGACAAGCGCGTTGGCCGCCCAGTTGGTCACCGTGCTGCAGGTGATGCCGAAGTCGCGTCCGGCCAGCGGGAAGATTTCTGCGCAGAGAATCCAGATGATCGGCCCGGCGCTCATGGCGAACCCGGTGATGAAAACAACGAGCGAGGCCACCGCGAGGTAGCTCATGGTGATGTTGCCGCCACCGGTGCCGAGGTGGAAAAGGGCGCCGAGGGAGAGCATACCGAACCCCATAACCGTGAAACCCGCATACATCATGGGCTTGCGTCCGAGACGGTCGACAAAGGCAATGGCGATGAAGGTGGCCAGCACGTTGATCGTGCCGATGAGGACCGTGCCCCACATCTGCTCGCCCGTGGTGTTGAAGCCGGCCTCGTGGAGGATGCGCGGCGCGTAATACATGATGACATTGATGCCGGTGAATTGCTGGATAACCTGCAGTCCCACGCCGAGGAAAACCGCACGGCGGAAGTGGCGGTTGTCGCGGAAGAGGCTGAACCCCTTCTGCTCGATCTTGAGGCTGTCTTCGATTCCGGCGAGTTCGCGCTCGGCTTCCGCGGGGCTGCCGGCGAGGCGGTGGAGGATTTCCCGCGCCTGCGGGACGCGGTTTTTCAGGACGAGCCAGCGGGGGCTTTCCGGGAGGAAAAGCATGCCGGCGAACATGAGCAGCGCGGGCACGGCAATGACTCCGAGCATCCACCGCCACGGCACCGCGAAGTAGGCCTCCATGACCATTTGTCCGCGCCCGCCGGCCATGGCGCTGACCGACTCGCTGATGGTCGTGGCGAGGGGTTTGAGATCGGCGTAGGTGGCGAAGAAGGTATCGCTCAGAAAGGCGAGCACGATGCCGATGGTGATCATCAGCTGATACATGGAAATGAGCGCGCCGCGCACGCTTTGCGGCGCGATTTCCGAGAGGTAAAGCGGGGCGACGAACGAGGCCATGCCGACGGCGATGCCGAGAAAAAACCGCGCCGCGATCAAGGCGCCGGGCGACGGCGCGAGCGCGCAGCAGACCGAACCGGCAGCGAAGACGAGCGCGCTGATCAGGATGGTGCCGCGGCGTCCGAGTCGCAGCGAGAAGAACCCGCTGATGAGCACACCGAAGACGGCGCCCCAGAGGAGGGAGCTGACGATATTCTCGATGGTGCGGTCGTCGACGCCGAAATCTTTCTGGATGAACTCGTTCGCGCCCGAAATGACCCCGACATCGAGGCCGAAGAGAAGTCCGGCCAGCGCGGCGGTGAGCCCGATGAAGTAGACGATGGGTTTGGTCCGGCCGGACAGCGGCCGGGCACCGGAGGGACCGGAGGGAGGGATGATGGCGGGCATTGTCCGAGTTGAGTGATGAGAGTTGAGAGAAGAAGCAACTAAATCCACGTGCCGTCGGGGATCACGGCGTTCTTCGGGACAATGACGATGCCGTCACGGATGAAGTAGTTTCCGCCGTCGTATTCGGCCGGTTTTCCCTCGGGGCTGATGACGACACGTTCGCCGATGCGCGCGTTTTTGTCGACGATGGCGTCGTTGATCGTCGTCTTGCTCCCGATGCCGATGGGCGGGGCGCCGGGCGGAGGGGTCGATTGGGCTTCGTAGTAGTCGGCCCCCATCATGACGACATTCTCGAGCACTGCGCCGGATTCGATGATGCTGCGGATGCCGACGACACAGCGGTCGAGGGTGGCGTCGGTGATGATGCATCCGTCCGAGACGACGGCCCGGTGCACGGTGGCTCCGTTGATCTTGCTGGCCGGCAGGAAACGCGGGCGGGAAAAAACGGTGGCGCCGGGGCGGTAGAAGCTGAAGGGCGGCTCGATTTCGGCCAGCGCGAGGTTGGCTTCGAAGAACGACCGGATCGTCCCGATGTCCTCCCAGTAGCCCTGGAAAATGTGCGCCTGAACGCGATGGTCCTTGATGACGGACGGAATGACATGCTTGCCGAAGTCGTCGAAATTGTTGTCGAGGCAACGCACCAGCACGTCGCGGTTGAACAGATAGATACCCATGGACGCCTGATAGCTCTCGTGGCCGGAGGGGAGTCCGAGCTCGGCGAGCAGCGGGGCGGGAATGCGCAGGGTGTCGAGGACGGCGGGGTCGGACGGCTTTTCGACGAAACGGTCGATGCGCCGCCGGTCGTCGGTGTGCATGATGCCGAAGCCCTCGGCGTCATGGCGGTTGACGGGGAGCGTGGCGATGGTCAGGCCGGCGCCGGAGGCAAGATGGCCGGCCATGAGTTCGTGGAAATCCATCTGGTAAAGCTGGTCGCCGCTGAGGATGAGGAACCACTGCCACGGTTGCTCGAGAAAGTAAGCGAGGTTCTGGCGCACGGCGTCGGCCGTGCCCTGATACCAACCGGACCCGGTGGGGGTCTGCTGCGCGGCGAGGATCTCCACGAAGCTGCCGGAGCTGAAAATATCGAATTTGTAGGTGGCGTTGATGTGCCGGTGGAGCGAGGCGGTGTTGAACTGCGTCAGCACATAGATGTCGCGGATGCCGGCGTTGAGGCAGTTGCTGATGGGGATGTCGACCAACCGGTATTTGCCGCCGAGCGGGACGGCGGGCTTGGCGCGGTTCTGGGTGAGGGGGAAGAGCCGTTTGCCCGCGCCACCGCCCATGATGATACCGAGGGTGCGCGCCAAGGCATCGGTCGTCCGCATGGGATGCTCGTCTGGCATAACGTTCAACGGAGTCGCGCAAAGCGCGGCCAATGTCACGCCGCGAATGGCAGGGCCGCATCTGGGTTGATTCCCGTAGTTGCGTCCCGCGCCCGGCTGCCTCAAGATCTTCTCTCTTATGTGCGGCATTGTCGGTTACGTTGGTCCGGCTGAAGCGGCTCCCATCCTCCTGGACGGGCTGCGGCGGCTGGAATACCGGGGCTACGACTCGGCCGGGGTCGCTCTGGGCAACAATGGGTCGCTGGAAATCCGCAAGTCGGTCGGACGCATCCAGAATTTGGCGCAACTGATCAACGACCAACCGGTCCACGGCAACCGCGGGATCAGCCACACGCGCTGGGCCACGCACGGAGCGGTTACCGGGGAAAACGCCCACCCGCATGCGGACCAAAGCGGACGCATCGTGCTGGTGCACAATGGCGTGATCGAGAATTACGCCAAGCTGCGCGAGGAACTCGAGCGCGAGGGGCATGTTTTCCATTCCGAGACGGATACCGAAGTCCTTGCGCACCTCATCGGCAAATACGCCATTCAACTCGGCGAACCTTCGGCCGATCGCCTGGTCGAGGCGGTGCGCATGGCCCTGCGCGAAGTGCACGGAACCTACGGCATCGCGGTGATGCACCGCGATGTGCCGGACCTGCTGGTCGGTGCGCGGCGCGGCAGTCCCCTGGTGCTCGGGGTGGGCAAAGGCGAGAACTTCCTCGCCAGCGACCCCTTGGCCTTGGTCAACCACACCCGCGACGTTGTCTACCTCAAGGATTTCGAGATTGTCCTGCTCCGTCCCGACAGTTTCCAGATCCAGTCGCTGGCCGGGGATGGTCAGGATTACGAGATCAGCACGGTGGATTTCGATGCGGAGGAAGCCTCCAAAGGAGACTACCCGCACTACATGCTCAAGGAAATCTACGAGCAAACTTCGACCGTGCGCGATGCCATGCGTGGTCGCCTTTCCCTCGAGGAGGCCACGGCCAAGCTCGGTGGATTGAATATGACCCCGGCCGAGTTGCGCGGGGTGGAGCGCATCATGCTCATCGGATGCGGCACGGCCTACCATGCGGCACTGGTCGGCGAATATCTCATGGAGAGTCTCGCCTGCCTGCCGACCGAGGTGGAGATCGCCAGCGAGTTCCGTTATCGCAACATGCCTTTGGACAAATACACTCTGACATTTGTTATAAGCCAGAGCGGCGAGACAGCCGACACTCTGGCCGCCTTGCGCGAGAGTCAGCGCAAGGGGCACCGCACCCTCGGCATTTGCAACAACGTGGCCAGCACGATCGCGCGCGAGAGCGATGGCGGGGTTTACATGCACGCCGGACCGGAAATCGGCGTCGCGGCGACCAAGTCATTCACTTCGCAGGTAACCATTCTCACCCTGCTTTCCCTCCTGATGGGTCGCCTGCGCAATCTCTCCAGTTCGGATGGTCTCCGCATTATCGAGGAACTCGAACAGTTGCCGGACAAAGTCGCGCGCGTCCTCGAGATGAACCCGCATCTTCCCGATGTCGCGGCCAAATACGACAACGCCCATGGCATGCTCTTCATGGGTCGCCAGTTCCAATACCCCGTGGCCATGGAGGCGGCGCTCAAGCTCAAGGAGATCAGCTACATGTCCGCCTCCGGCTACCCGAGCGCGGAGCTGAAACACGGTGTCATTGCCTTGGTCAACCCAGACATGCCTTCCGTCTTCATCGCGCCCGATGACGCGCTCTTCGAGAAAAACGCGAGCAACATCCAGGAAGTCCGGGCGCGCAAAGGCCCGGTCATCGGCCTCGGCACCGAAGGCCACAGGGAACTGGAAAGAATCACCGACGACACGCTGTGGGTCCCTTCGGCCCCCGATTGGCTCATGCCCGTGCTCACGGTGATCCCGTTGCAATTGCTCTCCTACCACATCGCGGTGAACCGCGGTTGCGACGTGGACAAGCCGCGCAACCTGGCCAAGAGCGTGACGGTGGAGTAGGAGGCAATGCTCCGGCGGTTTGGTCCGCGGATTGCTGGGCGGCCTATTCCCCCAGGCCCCCGTTTGGCCGCGTTAGAGGGCTGAGGCGAGGAGGCGGTTGAAGGTCTCGCTCGGGCGCATGGCCACCGAGGCTTTGGTCTCGTCGGGATGGTAGTAGCCGCCGAGATCGACGGGTCGGCCTTGCACGGCCTCCAGTTCGCCCACGATTGTTTTCTCGCTGGCTGTGAGTTGATCGGCCAAGGGGGCGAAGAGCTTCCGGAGTCCCGGATCGCTCTTTTGCGCCGCGAGAGCCTGCGCCCAATAAAGGGCGAGATAGAAATGGCTGCCCCGGTTGTCGAGGGTGCCGAGTTTGCGTCCGGGGCTCTTGTCGTTCTCGAGAAACTTGCCGGTCGCGGCGTCGAGTGTGTCGGCGAGGATTTTCGCCTTTTTGCTCCCGCTCGTCTCGGCCAGGTGTTCGAGCGACGCCGCCAGTGCGAAGAATTCCCCGAGCGAATCCCACCGCAGGTAATTCTCCGCGGTAAATTGCTGCACGTGCTTGGGCGCGGAGCCGCCGGCCCCCGTTTCGAAGAGTCCGCCGCCATTCATCAGCGGGACGATGGAGAGCATCTTCGCGCTGGTCCCGACTTCGAGGATGGGGAAAAGATCGGTCAGGTAGTCGCGCAGGACGTTGCCGGTGACCGAAATGGTGTCCTCTCCCTGCGCGATGCGTTCGAGGCTGAATTGGCATGCCTCGCCGGGCGCCAGAATCCGGAGGTCGAGGCCGGCTGTATCGAGGTCTTTCAAGTATTGCTCCACCTTGACGATGAGTTGCGCGTCGTGCGCGCGGGTACGGTCCAACCAGAAGACAGCGGGCGTCCCGGTGGCGCGGGCGCGTTTGACCGCGAGTTTGACCCAGTCGCGGATGGCGGCGTCCCTCGTCTGGCAGGCGCGCCAGATATCGCCGGCTTCGACGCGGTGTTCGGTGAGAATTTTGCCCCCGGCCCCGGTGACGCGCACCGCGCCGGCGGCTGGTATCTCGAAGGTCTTGTCATGCGAACCGTATTCCTCCGCCTTTTGCGCCATGAGCCCGACATTCGGCACCGAGCCCATCTTGACCGGATCGAGCGCGCCATGCCGCCGGCAGAAGTCGATGACGGCCTGGTAAACGGCGGCGTAAGAGCTGTCGGGGATGACCGCGAGGGTGTCCTGCGTTTTTCCGCCCGCATTCCACATCTGGCCGCCTTCGCGGATCATGGCCGGCATGGAAGCGTCGACGATGACATCACTCGGCACGTGGAGGTTGGTGATGCCTTTGTCCGAATTGACCATGGCCAGGGCCGGCCGTGCGGCCAGGGCGGACTGCAAAGCTTTCGCCAGCGAGGCTTTGTCCGCGGCAGGAAGTGTTTCCATCTTGGCCGCGAGGTCGCCGAGGCCGTTGTTGAAGTCGACACCGAGCTTTTCCAGCGTCGCGGCATTTTCAGGAATGAAATCCGCGAGGAAGACCTTCACTGCGTGTCCGAAAATGATCGGGTCGGACACCTTCATCATGGTGGCTTTGAGATGCAGGGAAAAAAGAACCCCGAGGACGGTTGCCCCGGCAATCTGCTCTTCGAGGAAAGCCAGCAATGCCTTCTTGCTCATGAAGGTCGCATCGAAGACTTCGCCGGCCTGCAATTTGATCGCCTCTTTGAGCACGACCGGAGCCCCGCCGGCGGCCGGCAGGAACTCGATCGTCGCGGTGGTCGCGGCGGGGATGGTGACCGATTGTTCGTTCGACCGGAAGTCGTCCGCGGTCATGGTGGCGACGCGGGTTTTGCTCTCCGCGCTCCAGGCGCCCATCTTGTGCGGATGTTTGCGGGCGTAATCCTTGACCGCTTTGGGCGCACGGCGGTCCGAGTTGCCTTCACGGAGGACGGGATTGACCGCACTGCCCTTAACTTTGTCATAGCGGGCTCTGGTCTCGCGCTGCATATCGTCGGCCGGCGCGTCGGGGTATCCGGGCAGGGCGAATCCCTGGGATTGCAGTTCGGCGATGGCTGCTTTGAGCTGCGGGACCGAAGCGCTGATGTTGGGGAGTTTGATGATGTTGGCTTGGGGGCGGAGGGTGAGGGCAGCCAATTCGGCGAGGGCATCGCCGGACTTTTGCCCCGCGGGCAAGCGGTCGGCGAAAGCGGCGAGGATGCGCCCGGCGAGGGAGATGTCCCGCATTTCGACGGCGATGCCGGCCGGCTTGGTGAAGGCCTCGACCACGGGAAGAAAGGAGTAGGTGGCGAGCAGCGGGGCCTCGTCGGTCTTGGTGTAAATGATGGTCGGTTGGGTCGGCATGAACCGGGCATTTAAGAAGTGCGGTGCCCCCGGGGTCAAAGGTAAAGAGGGCCGCGGGGGCCAGCCGCGGGGCAGATCACCGGCCGGGCACGGTCACCGCGGGGTCGCGGGGTCGAGCTGGCGAAGGTAGCCGACGGAGTAAATTCCGGTGGCATGTCCGTCGGCCCATTTCGGCTGCCACCCGTAGCCGCCGACCAGTTCATAGGAGGCCAATTCAAAGCTGGCCGGGTTATATCTCACTTCGGGTTTGTCGCCGCGGCCGAGAACGTCGGGTTCGCCGTTGCAGACCGCGCAGGGACATGCTTTGCGGATTTCCTCGAGCGGCAAATAGGTTTCGTGTCCGTCGCTCCAGGCCACAGCCAGTTCCCGTCCGATGACTTGCAGGTTGCCGATTTGCGGTGTCATGGAAAAAGGCAGAAGTAAAAATGCAGAATGATGAATTCCGGAGTTTTGCGCTCTGCGTTAATCATTTTGCGTTTTGCTGCGGGCCCCGAAGATGGATGAGCCGATGCGGACAAGGGTGGCGCCTTCGCCGATGGCCGGGGCAAAGTCGCCGCTCATGCCCATGGAAAGCTCGGGCAGGGGATGACCGTGGGCGGACTGCAATTCATCGCGCATTTGGCGCAGGGCGCGGAAAAACGGCCGTGCTTCTTCCGGATCATCGCTGTAAGGCGCCATGGTCATGAGTCCGCGGATGCGGAGATGCGGCAACTTGACCAAGGCCGGAAATTCGGCGCGCAATTGCTCCGGGGTGAAGCCGTGTTTGGTCTCCTCGCCGGAGACATTGACTTCGAGCAGCCCATCAACCCTTTGGCCGTTTTCGCCGGCAATGCGGTCGAGGGCCTGTGCCAGCGCCGTGCTGTCGATGCTGTGGAAAAATCCGAAGAGAGGAAGCGCCTGGCGGACTTTGTTTTTTTGCAGGTGTCCGATGAAGTGCCAGACGAGACCGGGCGGGCAGGACGGAATCTTCTCCCGCGCCTCCTGCACCCGGCTCTCGCCGAAGACGCGTTGTCCGGCCTCCGCCGCCGCCACGACCGACTCCGCCGGATGGGTCTTGGACACCGCAACAAGACGCACGGTCACCGGGTCGCGGCCGGCTTGGACAGCGGCCTCCGCGATCTGCCGTTGCACGGTGTCCAGTTGGGTGGCGACGTGGTTCATTAGATTTGCTTATGCATCACATGCAGACTATAAGGTGGTCTCATATTCCCGTGCAGACGCTTCTCTTCAAAGTATTCCGCGATCTGGCCGAAACCGCCAGTTTTTCGCGGGCTGCCGAGCTGAACGGTATCACGCAGAGCGCGGTAAGCCAGCAGGTCAAGGCGCTGGAGAAACGCTACGATGTCCGTCTGATCGAGCGCGGGAAAAAAAGTTTTTCCCTGACCGCGGAAGGCCGGGTTTTTCTCGGGGCGGCGCGGGAGATTCTTGCCGTGGTCGACGGGCTTGATACGCGGTTGCGCGAGTTGAGCGAAGTGATCACGGGTGATTTGCGGCTGGCCGCGGTGTTGAGCGTCGGGTTGCACGAGTTGCCGCCTTACACGCGGCAGTTTGCCCGGCTTTATCCCCAGGTGAAGATCCACACCGACTACCTGCGCTCCTCCGAAGTCTATGCTACGGTGCTGGCCGGTCGCGCCGAAGCGGGCTTGGTCGCCTACCCGGCGAAGCGACGCGGTCTGACCTCGGAGGTTCTCTGGAAGGACCGCATGGTGCTGGTTTGCAGTCCCTCCCACCGCCTGGCCCGCCGGGCCCGCGTCCCGCTGGGGGAATTGGCAACGGAAAAATTCATCGCCTTCGCCGCGGATCTTCCGACCCGCAAGGCGTTGGACCGCGCACTGCGGGCGGCCGGGCTCCACGTGCGGCCCGAGAGAGAGTTCGACAACATCGAGACGGTCAAACGCACGGTTGAGATCGACGGGGCGGTTTCCATCCTGCCCGAGACGGCCTTGGCCAACGAGCGCCGGGCCGGTTCGCTCATCCCGGTGGAGATTGCCTCCCCCGCCATGTGGCGTCCGGTCGGCGTGGTGACCAAAAGCAACCGCGCCGGCTCGCCGGCCCTGCGGCGGTTTCTCGAGTTGCTCCGCAGCAACACCCTGCGGCCCAAGCTTGCCAAGCAGGCGCATCTGGCGGATTAGTGCCCGGCATGCTAAGTCGTCGGCCGCTGATGAAAACCGCCACCCCACTGTGTGTCGCCTCGGTCCTGCTCGTGGCCGCCTGCGCGCAGGAGCAAACCGGATCCCCGGCCGCGGCGGCGCCTCCGAGGCACGAGCCTTCGATCAGCATCGCCACGACCGGGCCGGTGCCCGCGCCGCCGCCGCGCGCCCCGGCCAATTACCGCTCGGTCAAGACGGACCGGCCGGTGGTGGCCCTGACCTTCGATGACGGACCGCATCCGCAGCTCACCCCGCAACTGCTCGACATTCTGCGGCAGCAGGGCGTGCGGGCCACATTTTATGTCATAGGACGCAATGTCGATGCTTATCCGGACATCACACGCCGTATCGTGGCCGAGGGGCACGAGATTGCCAACCACACCTACAATCACCCGAATCTCACGCAGATCGGTGCGGCGCGATTGGACAGCGAGATGACTCGGACCACGGACGCCATCGTGCGCGCGACCGGACGCCGCCCGACCAACATGCGTCCGCCCTACGGGGCGATCAACGCGCGCGTCGAGCAGGCGCTCCTGCGAAAGCACGGGTTCGACGTCATCATGTGGTCGGTCGACCCGCTCGATTGGAGGCGTCCGGGCGCCGAAGTGGTGCGCCAGCGCTTGGTCGACGGCGCCACTCCCGGTGGCATCCTTCTCGCCCACGACATCCATCCCGGCACGATCGAGGCCATGCCGGGGACGATCGGCGATCTCAAAGCCAAGGGCTACGGCTTCGCCACGGTCAGCCAGTTGCTCGCCTTGCAGGAGCCTTACCGCCCGCGCCCCGTCGCCGCCACGGCCTCGGAGCCGCCGGCCGTGGTGCGCTGAAAAGTGTCCGGCTTCCCCCCGCCTGGAATCAGGCCAGCCGCGCGGCCAGTGCCGCGACCAGCACGGTGGCGCCGAGTACCAGCGCGACCGGACGTCGCATGGCGGGGCTGCCCAGTGACACGGCCATGCCGGCCTTGAGCAAAGAATTTGCCCCCGCAGCGATGAGCACGGCTCGCGTGGCGACATCCATTCCGACATCGCCATCGCGTTGCAATTGGGAGAGGGACAAGGAAATGGCGTCAAGGTCGGTCAGACCGGAGAGAAAGCTCGCGGTGTAAAGTCCGGCCCCGCCGAAGCCCGCCTGCGCCCAGCGGACGAGGAGAACAATGAGCGCGTAGAGGATGGCGAATTGAATGGCGATGCGCAGGCTCAGGGGATTGCGCACTTCGGCGGGGGCGGCGACCGTTTCGGTCCGGGCCTGGAAGTGACGCCAACTCCACGCGGCAAATGCCAATCCGGGCAAAGCGACGAGAAGCAACCACGGGGCGGTTTGTCCGAGCAAGGGCGGACTGACCGCGCCGAGGAGAATGGCAACGCGGGCCAACATCACGGTGCAGGCCAGCACGACAGCCAAGGCGCAAAGGCGCCCGGTCTCCGGCTGGGCCCGGCTTTGACGGCTCATGGCCAGCGTGGTCGCCGTGCTCGAGGCGAGTCCGCCGAGAAGTCCGGTCATGGCCAGCCCGCGGTCCTCGCCGAAAATACGCACCGCCAGGTAGCCGGCGAAGCCGAGTCCGGAAACAAGCACGACCATGAGCCAGATGTTGAAGGGGTTGAACGCGTCATAAGGACCGTAGGGCCGGTCGGGTACGAGCGGGAGGACGATCCCGGTGACGGCCGCGAATTGCAGCGCCTGATAAACGTCCTGCCGCGAAAATTTGCTCGAGAGACGGTGCAGCCAATCCTTCGAGGCGAGCAGGACGACGAGCGAGACGGCCACGACCACCGCCGTCTTCACCTGATCGTAAAAGACCAACCCGCCGAGAAGGTAGGTTGTGAGTCCGACTGCGCCGGTGGTCAGCCCGATGTCGCGGTCATGCTGCGCGCGGCGGAAAAGGAAAAGGGAAACCAGCACAACCATGGCGATGAACCCCGCGAGGAAGAATCCCTCGTGGTGCTCGCGGCTGAACCACGCGCAAAGCGTCCCGAGTGCCCCCCACAGGGCGAAGGTGCGCGCGCCCGCGATGGTGTCCGCCTTGGGGTTCTCGCGCTGCCCGCTCCACTGGCGCTCGAGGCCGAGGAGCGCCCCGAGTGAAGCGCTGACCAGCAGGGCCTTCAACAGTTCCGGCATGAATTCACCTTAAGCCCCTGCGGGCGGGCGGCAACACGGCGCCTCGCCGCGGCAAACGATCATACCCCCGCATCGACCGGCAAACGCGCCTTCCGCGGCGGTCGCGAAGGAACGGGCGGCGGATCGGCCGGCACGTTGCCTCCGCCGTCGCCGCCCTCGCGTTCGTGCGGGTCGAAAAAATGGTCCCACGCAACAAAGATCGCTTTGGAGTGACGCGCGAAAAGCAGGTTGAAGAAAATGACCGGTGCAATGACCGCTCCGATCAGCGTCCAGACCGGCCAGTCGAAAAACCATTCGAAAGCGGCATAGAGCACCAACCCGAGCAGCGCGGCGATGCCGTAATTGATCGCCCAAATGGAGAGCAGGAAGTAGCCCGGCTCGCGGTCGTAGGCGTAACCGCAGCGCGGACAGCCGTCGAGCGGGGTGAACCAGTCGTGCAGGTTGCGCGTCCGCGCCACGGCGGGAAACATCGGCGCGCGCCCGCAAACCGGGCAGACCAGCCGCAAAGCGCGGGCCAGATAATTCCTCGCCCGGGTCCAATCGCCATCCGCGTCCACCCTTCTCTCATACGCCGTGCCCCGCGGCGGGTCAAAGCCGCGCTGTGCCCGTTGTCCCGCCGCCCCCCGGGGCAGTTACGGGCGCACGACGCGCGGATTGATCACACGGATGACCCCGCGGGCGACTTTGGGCGTCCAAAATGGAGCATCGTCGGCGTAGCGCTCGATGTTGCTGCCCTCGCCCATGATCTCCATCCCGAGGACTTCGCGACCGGTGGAGAAGGACACCACCTCGTATCGGCGCGAACCGCGCAGCATGGCGGCCTCTTCGGCTTTGATGCGCCACATTTTGGCCAGCTGTTCGTAGTTCGCGTAATGCGAGCCGACCACGAGGATTTCGACTTTGCCCTGGGGGTGTTCCCAGACCTTCACTCCACCCAGCGAGCCGTGCATGCCGTAAGGCGTGCCGCAGGCGGTCAGCAGGGCGGTCGCCAGCAAAAGCAAGATGACGCGCATCGGGAGAAATGTCCGGCTTCCGCCGGAACGAGTCAAAGCATTTGCCCGCGGGAGGACTTGGGCAGGAGTGGATTCGAACCACTGAAGGCATAAGCCAGCAGATTTACAGTCTGCCCCGTTTGGCCACTCCGGAACCTGCCCGAGAAACTTGTCCCGCCGTCGCCGCTAATAGGAGGCGCGGGGCTCCATGACTATGCTTTTGATGGTGATTTTTTCCAAGGGAAAGTTGTTGGGGTCCGTTGTTTTGCGGCTGATGTCATCCAAGTCCTCCAAGCCCTCGAGGACGCGTCCGAAGACGGTGTATTTGCCGTTCAAGTCGGGCATGGATTTGAGGCAGATGTAAAATTGACTGCCGTTGGAAACGCGCGCGGGATTGATCGGCCCGTCGATGCGCGAGGCGGCGATCGCTCCCTTGCTGTGCGGGAGGCGGATTTCCGCGGGAATGGTATAGCCCGGGCCGCCCGTGCCGGTGCGGTCGGTGGGACCGTGTTTGCTGTAACGGTCGCCGGTCTGGAGGAGCACACCGGGAAACGCACGATGGAAACGCATGCCGTTGTAGTAACGGCGCGCCACAAGGTCTTTGAAATTCTGCACGTGGAGCGGGGCGCCGCCGTCGTAGAGTCCGATGACCACGCGGCGCAGGTCGCGCTCTTTGCCCACTTTGACTGTGGCCACGGCGACCTCGGGTCCGAGTTGCTGGGCCTGGGCCAGCGGGGCCAGCAAAAGGGCAACGAGGACGAGAACCGCTTTCATGGGGTCAGAGGATTCAAGAACCCGGCGGGGGAGGCAAGAAGGTAAAGAAGGTGACCCCGCTAGGATTCGACTTTGACCACGGTGGCGAAGTCTTCCTCGGCGAGTCCGCTGGCGCAGGCTTGCTCGTAGAGGCGGAGCATGGCGTCGGTGAGGGCGCGGTGTTGCGGATGGGCGGCGGCGGTGGCGAGGCGGAGGTCCTTGCGCATGTTGCGGGCGGAGAAACGCGGGGCGTAATCGTCGCCCAGCATACAGGGGAGCTTGAGGTCGACCACGCCGGAGCGGGCGGCGTTGTTCTCGAGGGCCGTGACCAGAATCCGCGGGTCGACGTCGTTGGCGCGGAGAAGATGGATGGCCTCGGCCAGGGAGACCGCCGCGGCGGCGGCCATGATGTTGGTGGCGAGTTTGACCGCACTACCTTGTCCTATGTTCCCCATGGGGAGGATGGCTTTGGCGCTGGCCGCGAGCACGGGGCGCGCCCGTTCGAGGGCGGTGGAATCACCGCCGATATAGTAGGTGATCTGTCCCTGCGCGGCCGCATCGCGGCTGCCGGTGAAAGGGGCATCGAGAAAAGCCGCGCCGGTGGGGGCGACTTCCGCGGCAAGACGGCACACGGTTTCCGGTGCAACGGTGGCGTGGCTGGCAATGACGTGATGCGGGCCAAGGGCGGGCAGAAGGGCGCGCACGGTGTCGCGCAGGGCTTCGTCATCGGCGACAAAGATTTGCAGGATGTCCGCCGCGCGCGCGACCGAGGCGGGATCCGCGGCGGGGGCGGGCAGGCCGTCGAACGTCCGCGCGCTGCGATTCCAGACAGACAACGGCAAGCCGGCGGACTGCACGCGCGCGGCGACGCGCGACCCGATGAGTCCGAGGCCGAGCACGCCGGCCCGCGGGGCTGCGGCGGTCATGCGGGGTTTCAGCTGCCGGCGGGAGCGGCCGGGGCCTGCGCGGCCGGGGCGGCGGGCAATTTGTTGTCCACCTTGGCCTCGGAGCGCACGCTTTCGATGACGCCGCGGACCACATCGCGGCGCTTGCTGCCCCCGAGGTACGAGCCGACTTGCTCCTTCACTTCTTCGTAGGGCATGGAACCGGCGTCTTTGCGGTCGGTCACCATGATGACGTGCCAGCCGAATTTGGTGCGCACGGGTTCTTTGCTGATGTCGCCCTTTTTCATGGCGAAGGCGGCTTCGGCAAATTCGGGGACCATGCGGTCTTTGGGGAAGAAGTTGAGGTCGCCCCCGGATTCCTTGGCCCCGGGTTCCTCGGAGACTTCTTTGGCCACAACGGTGAAGTCCTCTTTCTTGTCGTTGACGCGCACGAGGGCGGCTTCGGCGGACTTCTTCTTCTCGGCAACAACCTCGTCGGAAGCATCCTCGGGCAGGCGGATGAGAATGTGACTGGCGCGCACGAGCTCGGGGTGCTCGAACTCCTTCTTGTTCTCTCCGTAGAATTTTTTGATGTCCTCGTCGCCCACCTTGGCTTGGTCGCCGATCTGCTGCTCCATCCACTTCTGCTGCTGCATCATTTTCTTGACCGTGTCGCGGAACGAGGTGTCGGTTTCCCCGGACTTGGCCATCTCGGCCTTGAACGTGTTCTCGTCCGGGAACTGGCTTTTGACCCGCGCGATCTCGGCATCGACTTCGGCATCGGGGATCTCGACCGAAGAGGCTTTGCGCGAGACGAGCTTGTCGACGATGAGTTCGTCGAGGATCTCGCGGTAGCCGGCCATTTTCTGGTCGGCGGTGAGGTCCTCGGGGCTGATGCCGGAGGCGGCCAGGGCGTTGTTGAAGGTTTCCTGCAGGTCGGCGCGGGAGATTTTCTCGCCCTCGACGATGGCGACGGGATCGGGAAGGTCGGCGTCGTCGGCTTTGGCGGCGGGTTTCTCGTCTTGGGCCACGGCGGTGACAGCGAAAGCAGTGGCGAAAGCCAGGAGGCCGGCGAACCGGCGGGGATCGGGTTTCATAAGAGCGGGGACAATGGCACGGGAGGCGGGAGTCGGCCAGTGGTTTTTCAAGATTGGCCCTTGGCAAACCAGGCACGGGTGGCTGCGTGGCGGGCGGCAAACTGACGCGGAAAGACAAGCCACTGGCAGACAAGATCGCCGGGCGGGCCGCCGAGGTGCCATGGCAGGCGGAACTCGACACGGTCGGTGAGCAGGGCACCGTCGGGGTGCGGCTTGAAGACATGATGATGGCGCCAGATTGCGAACGGACACCGGGTGCCGGTATCGACGAGCAGGCGCGGGGCCTCGACCGTTTCCCAGCAGCCGGTCCAACGCAGGGTCAGGGGGCCCTGGCGCACGGCGACGGTGAACTCCCCGCCGGGCTGCGCGGTTTCCGCGGCGCGGATTTCCAGGATGCGCAGGCCCGGCGGCGCGATGTGCCGCAGGTTGTGCGGATTCTCGTGGAAGCGGAAGAGATCCTCCGGGCGGGCGGGGACGACGGTCGAGCGGGTGAAGACGGGCATGGGGGCGGGATGACGGAGTGCTTGCCGGCGGGGCGTCTTTTTCGTTATTGCAATGGATCCGGTTCGCCAATAAGCGTGTCCCGTTCAATCCAAACAAATCTTATGTCCGACAAACCCATCGAAGAAAGAGTCAAAGAAATCATCGTCAAAGAACTCAGCGTCAATCCCGAGCAGGTGACGCCCACGGCCTCGTTCATCGAGGACCTCGGGGCCGACTCGCTCGACACCGTCGAGCTCGTCATGGCGTTCGAGGAAGAATTCGGCGTCGAAGTGCCCGATGAGGAGGCCGAAAAGCTCCAAACCGTCGGCGACGTCGTCAAATACATCGAGGCGAATTCCGGCAAATAGCCGCGGAGCGCAGTTCCCACGACAACCCCGGGGCGCAAACCCCGGGGTCGTTTTTTTGGGGAGGTTGCGTCGGTCACAGGGCGCCGCTAAAAAGGGACGTTATGCTTTCGCCCGACGAATTGACGCGTTATGCCCGCCAGCTGACCGTGCCGGGATTCGGCGCGGCCGGACAGGAAAGGCTGCGGGCCTCGCGCGTCCTGCTCATCGGGGCGGGTGGACTCGGATCGCCGGCGGCGTTGTATCTGGCCGCGGCGGGCGTGGGGACGCTCGGGATCGTGGATGCGGACGAGGTCGAGCTTTCCAACCTGCACCGTCAGCTTCTTCACGGCACGGACGATGTGGGCCGACCCAAGGTGGAATCCGCGCGGCGCCGTTTGGGTGCGGTCAATCCGCATGTCCGCATCGAGCCGGTGGCCGGACGTTTCACCGCGGCCAACGCGCTGGAGTTGGCGCGGGGCTGGGACGCGGTGGTCGACGGGAGTGATAATTTCGCTACTCGCTATGCCTCGAACGACGCCTGCGTGGCCTTGGGCATCCCGAATGTTTACGGTTCGGTCTGGCGCTTCGAGGGACAGGTGTCGGTCTTCGCCCCGCATCTTGGCGGTCCATGCTACCGCTGTCTCAACCCGCACGCCCCGGAACCGGGCACGGTGCCTTCGTGCGCGGAGGCGGGGGTTCTCGGCGTCATGCCGGGCTTGGTCGGGACGCTGCAGGCCTTGGAAGCGATCAAGTTGATCACCGGAGTGGGGCAATCGTTGGTCGGACGCTTGCTTCACATCGACGGGGCGGCGATGAAATTCCGCGAGTTCACCCTGCGCCGTGATCCGGACTGCGCGCGGTGTGCCGACGGACGCCGTGATTTGCCGGTTGAGGCGGAGGGGGAATTTTGCGAAAGATGCGAGGCAATGGCGGACGAAGAAATATCGGTGCTCGCCTTGGCGGAAGCGCGTCAGGCGGGCGGAGAGCATGTGCTCCTGGATGTGCGCGAGCCGTGGGAGCTGGCCGTGGCGCGGGTGGATCCTTGTTTGTCCATTCCGATGGGGGAGGTGGCGGCGCGCACCGAAGAAATTCCCCGCGATGTGCCGGTCTATGTGCTGTGCCACGGCGGTGTGCGCAGCGGGCGCGTGGTGGAATTTTTGCGCGGACAGGGATTCGGCAATCTGGCCAATGTGCGCGGCGGCATCGCGGCGTGGTCGGCGGAGGTGGATGGTTCGGTCCCGGTGTATTGAGCCATTCTCGGTGATTTTGTCGCGGGCAACGACGGACCGCTGGCACTGTGGACCGGGATTTGTTTAAATGGCCCGATGCATTCTATTTTGCGCGGGGAAGAGGGCCTGAAGGCGGCCTTGGGCCGGATTGCCAGCGGGCTTTACGCCGTCGGGGCGATGGATGAAGGCCGTCGGGTCGGGATGCTGTGCAGCTTTGTCGAGCAGGCCGGTTTCGAACCGCCGATGATTTCCATCGCTTTGGGTCATGACCGTCCGCTGCGGCGGGTCTTGGACGGCGGAGGCCTTTTTTCGCTCAATATTCTCGGCGCGGAGGACAAGAAACTGCTCGCCGCCTTTGCCTCGGGCCGGGAGGAGGATCCCTTTGCCGCTTTCACCCTGGTCGACAACGGCCACGGCCTGCCGCAGTTGGCCGAGGCGCTTGCCTGGTTGGCTTGCCGTCCGTGTGGATCGGTCGCGGCCGGAGACCATGTGGTCTACGTGGCCGAGGTGATCGATGGCTGCTTGCACCGCGAGGTCGGCGAGCCGATGATCCGCGTTCGCAAAAATGGGTTCAGCTACTGACATGGATTTTCTTTTGGAGGTCGCGCGGTGTCCGCGCACCGGGCAGAAACTGCACGAGGAAGCGGGGCGACTGGTGACCGAGGACGGGGCGCTGGCTTACCGGGTGGACGACCGGATCCCTGTGTTGCTGGCCGAGGAAGCGGTGGAGGTGGCACGATGAACGAATTGGAAACCCTGCGTCACTCGTGCGCCCACGTGCTGGCCGAGGCCATCCTGCGCATCTGGCCCGAGGCGCAATTCGCGGCGGGTCCGCCGGTCGAACAGGGATTTTATTACGACGTCGATTTGGGTCACCGCATTTCGACCGAGGATTTCGCCCGGATCGAAGCCGAGATGGGCAAAATCATCGCGGAGAACCAGCCATTCGAGCGTCGTGTGGTCAGCCGGTCCGAAGCCATGGAATTGGGCCGTGCCGGAAAACTGGCTGCTCTCGGCGAGCGCGGGGTGCCCAGTCGCTACAAGTTGGACATTTTGGAGAACATTCCGGAGGGCGAGGAAATCAGTCTTTTCCGCAACGGCGCTTTCACCGACCTCTGCGCCGGGCCGCACGTCGACTCGACCGGACGGATCGGCGCCTTTGCGCTCACCGCGGTGGCCAGCGCCTACTACAAGGGCGACGAGAGCAATCCGCAGTTGCAGCGCATTTACGGCATCGCCTTCGCCACGCCGGGGGAATTGGCCAAGTGGCGCGAGATGATCGAAGAAGCGCGCAAGCGCGATCACCGGAAGCTCGGCAAGGAATTGCAATTGTTCCACATCGACGATGCGGTTGGTTCGGGCCTTATTCTCTGGACACCGAAGGGTGCCGTGGTCCGGCAGGAATTGCAGAATTTCATCAGCGAGGAATTGCGGCGTCAGGGCTACGAGCAGGTCTTCACCCCGCACATCGCGCGGCTCGAACTCTTCCGCACATCGGGTCACTACCCGTATTACGCCGACTCGCAGTATCCGCCGCTGGTCGAGCGCGAGACGCTGCACCAGTTGGCCGAAGAAGGCTGCAGCTGCGCCGATCTGGCCGCGCGACTGGAGAAAGGCGAGGCCGAGGGCTACCTGCTCAAGCCGATGAACTGCCCGATGCACATCAAGATCTTCGCCTCGCAGCCGCACAGCTACCGCGATTTGCCCGTGCGGTTGGCCGAGTTCGGGACGGTTTACCGCTGGGAGCAATCGGGCGAATTGAACGGCATGACGCGGGTGCGCGGCTTCACCCAGGATGATGCGCACTTGTTTGTCACCGAGGACCAGATGGGGGCCGAAATCCAGGGATGTCTCGATCTGGTGAAAAAAGTTTTCGGAGTGTTCGACATGAAGGATTACCGCGTGCGACTCGGATTGCGCGAGCCGGGGTCGGACAAATACGTGGGCAAAACCGCGGACTGGGACCGCGCCGAGGAGGCTTGCCGCCAAGCGGCCAAGACGCTCGGCGTGCCTTACACCGAGGAACCGGGCGAGGCGGCTTTTTACGGTCCGAAGATCGACTTCGTGGTGCGCGATGTCATCGGGCGCGAGTGGCAACTCGGCACGGTGCAGGTCGACTTCCAGTTGCCCGAGCGTTTCGATTTAAATTACACGGGGGCGGACAACAAACCGCACCGTCCGGTCATGATCCATCGTGCGCCGTTCGGCTCGATGGAGCGGTTTGTCGGCGTGCTGATCGAGCATTTCGCCGGGGCGTTCCCCGTCTGGCTCGCGCCGGAGCAGGCGCGTGTTTTGCCGGTCTCGGACAAAGTCGCATCCTACGCGGACGAAGTGGTGGCGTCGCTGCGGGCGGCGGGTGTGCGGGCTGTGGTGGATGGCTCGCAGGACAAACTCGGAGCCAAGATTCGTCTTGCGCAGGTCGAGAAAGTGCCTTACATGCTGGTGGTAGGCGGCAAGGAAGCCGAGTCGCGGCAGGTTTCGGTGAGGAGCCGGAAAGCCGGTGACGAAGGTGCCCTCGCCCTCGACAACCTTGTTGAGCGCATCAAAACAGAAATCAGTGAACGAGTCCTGTAGTCACTCCTGACGTCCCGCACGCTCACGGGATCATCATTCAATGCCTCGGCCTGTCTTTTCACGCACTCCGCAGCCCCCCCTCATCCGGGTCAATCACCGCATTCGCGCCCGCGAAGTCCGGGTGATCAACGGCTCCACCGGCGAGCAGTTGGGTGTCCTCAAATTGCCCGACGCCCTGCGCAAAGCGGAGGAACTCGGCCTCGATCTCGTCGAGGTAGCGGCCAGTGCCAACCCGCCGGTCTGCCGGATTGTCGATTTCGGCAAATACCGCTACGAACTGGCCAAGCAGGAGAAGGACAAGAAGTCCCACGCGGGCAAAGTCAAAGAGGTCAAGTTCCGGGTCAACATCGACAATCACGATTACCTGACCAAGATCCGCCACGCCGAGGAGTTCCTCGACAAGGGCAACAAGCTCAAGGTTCAGCTGCAGTTCCGCGGACGCCAGATGGCCCACCAAGAGTTGGGCATGGCCGTGGTGCTGCGGGTCAAGGAAGACCTCGCCACCATGGGCAATGTCGACATGGAGCCCAAGCTGGTCGGCCGGGCCATCAACATGGTGATGAGTCCTTTGCCCGCCAACAAACGCAAGCGCCGGTTCAAGCCGATGGAGTTTGAACCGGAGGACGACAGCGGGGAGTCGGACGACGACGGCGAAGACCAGGAGTAGGATCTGGAACGGCCGCGCGGCGCGCTCAGCCCGGCAGGCACCCGCTCATCCAACCGAGCAATTCGCCGATCGTGGCTTCACTTTCATCGCCCATGTTGGAGACGCGGAAAGTGGTGCCTTTGATTTTCCCGTAGCCGCCGTTGATTGCGACTTTGTGTTTCTTTTTCAGCGCGGAGCAGAAGGCGGCGACGTCGATGTTGCGGTTGTTCTGCACGCAGACCAGCGACTTGGAACGGTAACCTTCCGGCGCGAAATGCTCGAAACCGTTGCCCGCGACCCAGTCGGAGATCATGCGGTTCAACTTGGCATGACGCGCATGGCGGTTTTCCACGCCTTCCTCGAAAATGTCGTCGAGCTTCGACTGCAGCGCGTAGATATGCCCGGTGGTCGGCGTGCTGGGGGTCATGAACTTCTCCCAGTTTTTGTGGAATTCGATGAAGTCGAAGTAATATCCGCGGTCCGGGGTGGTGGCCGCACGGGCGCGGGCCCGTTCGCTCGCGCTGAAGAGGGCGAGGCCCGGAGGCATGGCCAGTGCTTTCTGGCTGCCGGTGAGAAGGACGTCGATGCCGAGTTCGTCCATCGGCACGGGCACGACGGAGAATGACGAGACGCTGTCGACGATGAACATCACATCGGGGTATTTGCGCATGACCGAAGCGATGTCGGCCAGGGGGTTCATCACGCCGGCCGAGGTTTCGTTGTGGATCAGGGTGATGGCATCGAAGCCGCCCTTGGACAATTTTTCGTCGACCAATTCCGGCAGGATGGGGGAGCCCCATGCGACTTGGAGCGCTTCGGCTTCCTTGCCGCAGCGTTTGCTCACGTCGAACCACTTGTCGGAAAACGCACCGCACATGCAATTGAGGACTTTCTTCTGCACGAGGTTGCGCAGCGCGCCTTCCATCACGCCCCAGGCGGAGGCGGTCGCGAGGTAAACCGGTCCCGCGGTGCCGAAGAGCGTTTGCAGGCGCGGGTGGATCGATTCGTAGAGCGAGGAAAATTCGCTCCCGCGGTGTCCGATTTGCGGGTGGCAGAAGGCGCGGAAAGTTTTGTCCGAAACTTCGACGGGGCCGGGGATGAAAAGTTTCACGTGTCCGTCGGCCGTGGTGTTGGTGGTGTTGAGCATGTGGTCAGTTTTCCCAGATGAAGTGTTCGAGCCGCAAGCGGCGCGAGCGTTGTTTGATCTCTTCGCTCTGCGGGCCGCCCGCGGACGCCATAAGATCATAAACGGCGATGGCCGCGGGCCAATCCTGCTGTTCCTCGAGCAAGCGCCCGGCTTCGAGTCCGGCCTTGTAGAACCAGAAGTGGTCGGCCTTTTCCCCGGGAGGGCGGGCCAGCACATCGCGGTAGGCCGCGAGGGCCGCTTCGGCCTGTCCGGCGCGTGCGAGCACGGCGGCCCGTTTGCAGGAAGCCTGGTCGCGCCAGTCGGCCGGGGCGGAAGCCTCCGCGGCCAATTCCGCGTAGAGCTTGGCGGCCTCGCCGAGCCTGGTCGCTTTCTCCGCGCCGAGGGCCGCGAGCGTGTCGCCCTTCTCCATCAGGGCGGCATGACGCACTTCCGGCGGCGGATCACCCGCGAGGATTCCGTCATAGACCCGCAGGGCATCGTCGAAACGCCGGTCGCGCACCAGCAGGCCGGCCTGTTCGAAGCGTGCGCGGTGCCGCAGCGCGGTGCCGCCCTGCGCGATTTCGTCGAACCAGAGGAGGGCGCGCGCGGCGCCTTCCGTATTCATGCTCCGCGCGGCCGACTGGGCGGCGAGGAATTTGGCCAGCGCCGCGGCTTCGGGTTCGGCCTGGTCTTGCCCCAGGCGGACGTAAACCGTCTCGGCTGCGGCGTGGTCTCCGCCGCGGGTGTGCAGTTCCCCGAGTTTGAAGAGGATATCGGTTTGTTCGGGGGCCTCCGGGTGGCTGGCGAGAAACGCATTGCAGTCATCCGCGAGTTCTTCGCGGGTGCGAGAACCCGCGTTGTCGGCGGCAAAGATCTCGGCGGCGGCGAGCGCGGCGGCGCGCGGCGGGGTGACGGCTTCTTCCCCGGCCGTGCGCAGGATGCGTTCGGCGGCGGCCGCCTCCCCGCGGGCCAACCGCCATTCGGCGAGGGCGAGTTTGGCTTGGAAGGAGTAGTCGGCGGACGGGGCGCTGCGGGCCAAGGCCCCGAGCGAATCGGCCCGGCCCTCGCGTGCCTCGGCCGCAGCCAGCAGGAACGACCAGCGTAGCAATTCGGGGCTGTCCGGGGCGGCCTGCCGGATCTGTTCGAGCGAGGCGCGCCCCATCTTCAAGTCCCCGAGGGCGAGGGAGCAGAGAAACTGGTTGGTCGCGGCCGCTTGGGCTTCGGCGGGGTCGGCGGCGGCTTGCCCTGCGCGGGCAAAGGCCTCGAAGGCCCGCCGATGGCTGCCGGCGGCGGCCAAGGCGCGCCCCCGCAGTTCGGCCAACCGGTAGGCATAGGGCGGACCGGCGTCGGTCGCGTCGATCTCGTCGAGGATCGCCACGGCTTCGGTCACGCGTCCGGCCACCACGCGCGTCTCGGCCAGCAGCAGGCGCACGCGCAGCCGGTCTTCCGGCGAGAGGTCCGGGGCGGCCGCAAGTTTTTCCAGCACGTCGCCGGCGGCTTCGAGATTACGACCCTCCAAGTCGAGGCGCGCGATTTGCAGGCCGGCCTCGAGGGTGCGTCGGCGGCTGGCCTCGGCGGACCACGAGCGCAGGTCGGCCGAGGGGTCGCCGCCGAGTTTGCTCTCGAGTTCGACCCAGAGCTGCATGACTTGGCGCGTGTTCAATGCGTCGGGCGAGCCGACGAGGCTTTCGCGCAGCACGTCGCGGGCGCGCGTGTCCACGCCGAGGGCGACGAGGCTGCGGGCCAGCCCGAGCCGCGCGTTGTCGCGCACCGGGGCGGGCAGGTCGGGTGCGGCCAGCACGTTCTGGAAAATCTCCGCGGCTTCGGAGGCGCGGTCTCCGGCCAGGCGCAAACGCCCCAGCGCGGTGTCCAACTCCGCCGCGGGCAACAACGATCCGTCGCGGGACGCGGCGATCGTCTTTTCGGCCGCGTCGGCATCGCCGCCGGCCAGTTGCAAATCGAGCAACAGGCGCAGGGCGTTCGGGTCGGACGGCAACCCGCCGTCGTTCGGGGGGAGTGCGGCGAGCGCCGCCGCGTGGTCGCCTTGCTCGAAGCGGATGCGGGCGAGCAGCAGGGCGGCCTCCGTGTTTGAGGCCGCGTGCGCCTGGGCCAGCCGGGCGGCCGGTTCCAAGCTGCCCTGCGCGGCGAGGGCCTCGGCGCGAAGGACGGTCGCCGCAGCGGAACCGCGGCCGGGGGAGTTGTCGAGGGTGCCGAGGGCGTCGGCGGGACGTCCGGCGGCGAGTTGGGCCCGGGCGAGCAGCAGGGCAAGGTCCTCCCGTCCGTCCGCGGGCGCCTGCCGCAGCGCGTCCTGCAGCGGGGCGATGGCCGCCTGGGGAAAACCCTCGCGGATGGCGCTCTCCGCCTTGGCCACGACGTCCCGGGCTTCCAGCGTGGCGGCGACCGGCAGAAGAAGAGCGGCGAACCAGGCGGTCTTTTTCATGAGCCGAGGAAGGCGCGCAGGTAGCGCCCGGTTTCGCTGGCCGGAACGCGGCAGACCGCCTCGGGCGTGCCCTCGGCGACGATGGTGCCGCCGTGTTCGCCTCCGCCGGGGCCGAGATCGAGAACCCAGTCCGCGCATTTGATCACATCCATGTTGTGTTCGATCACGATGAGGGTGTTGCCGGCATTGCGCAACTTCATGAGGACCTGCAGCAGGGTGTCCACATCGGAAACGTGCAGTCCGGTGGTCGGCTCGTCGAGCACGTAGAGGGTCTTCGAGCCGCCGCGTTTGGAGAGTTCGGTCGAGAGTTTGATGCGCTGGGCCTCGCCGCCGGAAAGGGTGCTGGCCGACTGGCCGAGGGTAAGGTAACCGAGGCCGACTTCCTGCATGGTGGCGAGCTTGTCGGCCACCGCGGGGACGGCCCGGAAAAACGAGAGCGCTTCGTCGACCGTCATGCCGAGGACATCGGCGATGTTTTTCCCCTTGTAGGTGATTTCCAGCGTCTCGCGGTTGTAGCGGCGGCCGTGGCAGACGTCGCAGGTGACGTAGACATCGGCGAGGAAATGCATTTCCACCTTGAGCATGCCGTCCCCCTCGCAGTGCTCGCAGCGTCCGCCTTTGACGTTGAAGCTGAAGCGTCCCGCCTGGTAACCGCGCACGCGGGCGGCGGGGACCTGCGAGAAAAGTTCGCGGACCGGGCCGAAGGCGCCCGTGTAGGTGGCGGGATTGGAACGCGGGGTGCGTCCGATCGGCGACTGATCGACCACGACAAGACGGTGCACCTGACCCGCACCGAGGATGGCCTTGTGCGCGCCCGGAGCTTCCTTCGCGCGGTAAAGATCGCGGGCCAGAGCCGCGCGCAGGATGTCGTTGACCAGGGTCGATTTCCCGCTGCCCGAGACACCGGTCACGCCGACGAAACACCCGAGCGGGAAATGCGCGTCGACATTTTGCAGGTTGTTTTCGCGGGCTCCGATCACGCTGAGCCAGCCGTCGGATGCACCGGACACCAGGGCGCGCGGGGTCAGGGGTTGGTTGCGTTTGGGCGGGACGCGGATGCGGAGTTGGCCGCTGAGGTAACGGCCGGTTAGCGATTGGGGCGCCGCGGCGATTTCCGCCAGCGTGCCCTGCGCTACGATGTGCCCGCCGAGCGGACCGGCCCCCGGTCCGATGTCGATGATGTGGTCGGCCGAGGCGATGGTGTCGTGGTCGTGTTCCACCACGAGCACCGAGTTGCCGAGGTCGCGCAGGCGTTTGAGCGTGGCGATGAGTCGCTCGTTGTCGCGTTGGTGCAGACCGATGCTCGGTTCGTCGAGCACGTAGAGCACGCCGGCCAGACCGCTGCCGATTTGCGTGGCCAGGCGGATGCGCTGGGCTTCGCCTCCGGAGAGCGTGCCGCTTTCCCGGTTGAGGGTGAGGTAATCGAGGCCGACTTCGCTCAGGAAGTCGAGGCGCCGTCCGATTTCGGAGATCACCTCGCCGGCGATGGCCTCTTCTTGTCCGCGCAGGCGCAGCTGTCCCATGACTTCCGCCGCGCGCCCGATGGTTAGATCGCAGAGTTGGTGGATGTTGAACTCCCCGCCGGACGACGTGACGAGGGTCACTCCGAGAATTTCCGCGCGCAAGCGCGCCCCGCGGCACCGCGCGCACGGGCGGCGGTTTTGCAGCGCCTTGAGGCGTTGGCGCAAAGATTCGCCTTTAACCCGGGCCAGCAGGTGTTCGAGTTGGGCAAGGAGGCCCTCGAACGGCTTGTCCACCACCTGCCGGGTGCGGCCCGCCCCGAACTCCACCGCAATGGCGCGGTCGCCCGAGCCGTGGAGCAGGAGGTCCCGGAAGGACTCCGGCAATTTGCCCAGGGGCAAGTCGGTGCGGACCCCGTCATCTTTGGCCAGAGCCGCGGTCATCGCCCCGTAATACGCCTCCATTTTCGGCGTTCCCTTGCGCCAGGCCACAATGGCGCCGCCGTCGAGCGTTTTGTCCGGATCGAGCACCAACTCGGGATCGAAGTAAGGTTCGGTCCCCAGGCCGTGGCAAGCCGGGCAGGCCCCGAGGTGGCTGTTGAAGGAAAAATGCTGCGGCGTGAGGCGTGGCAGGGTGAAGCCGGTGCGCGGGTTGGCGAATGCCGTGGAAAACGGGTGATCGGCGAACTTCGTCCCGTCCGGGGCCTGGACCGAGGCCACGATTTGTCCGTCGCCCCAGCGCAACGCCGTCTCGACCGAGTCGGCGAGGCGCTGGCGCAAGCCCGGTTTGAGCACAACGCGGTCGACCACGGCCTCGATGCGTTGCCGCCGGCTCTTGTCGAGGCGGACTTTGGTCTCGCCGTCGAGATCGGTGATCTGACCGTTGATCCGGGCGCGGACGAATCCCTCGCGGCGCAATTTCTCGATGATGTCGCGGAATTCACCGGTTTCGCCGCGCACGACGGGTGCGAGGAGCACGACCTTGCTCTCCGGCGGGAAGGCCATGATCGCGTCGGTGATTTCCTGCGGCGTCTGGCGGCGCACCACTTCCCCGGTCTCCGGGTCGTGCGGCACACCGAGCGCCGAGTAGAGGATGCGCAGGTAGTCGTAGATTTCCGTGGTGGTCGCGATGGTCGAGCGCGGGCCGGCCGCCGCGGTCCGCTGTTCGATGGCGATGGCCGGGGAGAGTCCCTCCACGAAGTCGACATCGGGACGTTCGAGCCGGTCGAGGAATTGGCGGGCGTAGGCCGAGAGGCTTTCCACGTATTTGCGCTGCCCCTCGGCGTAAAGCGTGTCGAAGGCGAGGGAAGACTTGCCCGAACCGCTGGGCCCGGTGAGGACAACGAAGCGGTTCCGTGGAATGACCACATCGACATTCTTCAAATTGTGCTGCCGCGCGCCCTTGACGCGGATGACGGCGGGTTCGGAAGAAGTCTTCACCGGTAACCGGGCAGAATAAACCGCCGGGCCGGGCGCGGGAAGGGGGATTCTGCGGGACGGCAGAAATACGGTGAGGGAGGGATTCGAACCCTCGGTAGCCTTTTGGACTACGGAGCTTTAGCAAAGCTCTGCTTTCGACCACTCAGCCACCTCACCTGGAACGATAACGTCGTAAAAATGACACCCGGTGTCCCGGACGTCAATGCCACTCGGGCTTCCCCGCGCACGGGTCGGCTCGCGCCCCGGGCTCAGTTTTCGAGGAACTCCGCTTTGATGATGGGCCCGAAATTGCCGCGACGCATGTTGGCATCCATGGCGACGATGTCCGGGTTTCTCCAATCCGTTCCCGAGGCCAGCGGGATCGATCCGTAATTCTTGTCGTAGGCGTATGGCTTGCCGTAGCGGAACACCGTGTAGGCGTGACCACGATCGCGTCCTTTCTCTTTCCATTCGACAAGCAGCACCCGGGCCTCGACGCCGTTTCTTTGCATGGTCTTTTGTGCGGCGATGGCGGCCGGGAGACAGTCGTTGACCCTCACCTCGGGCATGGCGGGCGGACGCAGACTTGCGCGCGCCCTGGCCTGCGACGACCGCGAGACGCCGGGCGTGCGGTCCGGTTGGACAACCGGTGTCGCGACAAGCGGGACCGGCGCGACAGCCGATGTATCGCGCACGGTTCTGCCGCGCGGTTGTCGCGTCGGCTCAGGCTCGAGTCGGCGGGGAGGCGCTTCCGCGACTTGCCTCGAGCGGGTGACCGAGGCGCCCGCCGGACTGCCGGCGCGAATGCTTCCGTCCGGAGCAAGAAAAAGGGTGGTATCCGAAAGCTGTCGGGTCGGTTCGCATCCGGCCAAAAGAAGGGGCAGGAGACCAGCCAAGACCAATGCCCGTAAGGAGGAACTCGCGCGCGCTTGGTGCAGACTGTGCGCGATGCGATAGCGGCCGCGGCCATTGATTACCGAGCTGGCCGGTGGATCAGTCGCCGGAGTTGTCACAGTAACCGAGCTTGATACTAACAATCCTCGCAGAGGCCAAACGCAAACTACGCCGCCACGACGGAGGGCGAAACCGGGCCGAGTTCTCCTCGTTGTCCCCCCGCCCTTACAGGCCGGCGGAAAGGAAGCCGTTGTTGTAGGGCCAGCCGGCGGCGGTGAGGGTGTCGTAGTCTTCGGGGCTGAGCAGCTCGACGAGATCGAGGGTGGTGAGATCGGAAGTCGCCATCCCAGCCGGTTCGGCCGTGGGGCGGGGCAGGACGGCAAGGACAACCAGCGCGGCGATGGCCGCGGGGGCCAGCCAGCGCAGGACGGGAGTGAACCAGACGGGGCGGCGGGCGTCCGACTCAACCTGCCGCATGACTTTGGCGGCAAAGAAGGGCGGGGCGGCTGGGCGCGGGGCGCGTCCAAGGAGATCCCAGAGCTTTTGGTCATCCATGTAGGGTTGAACCCCCGTCTTGCGCGAAGGTTGCGGGGATTGTTTTGCGCCGCCGCGGCAACCGACGAATTAAACGTCGCGGGGTTCGAGGTAGCCCTCGAGTTGGCGCAGGCGGGTGGGGTGGCGCATTTTGCGGAGGGCCTTGGCTTCGATCTGGCGGATACGCTCGCGGGTCACTTTGAATTGGCGTCCGACTTCCTCCAAGGTGCGCGGGTAGCCGTCAACCAGGCCGAAGCGCTGCTCGAGCACGCTGCGTTCGCGGTCAGTCAGGGTTTCGAGGACGTCTTTGATTTTGTCCTTGAGCAGAATGATGGCCGCACTGTCGGCCGGGTTTTCCGCCGATTTGTCCTCGATGAAGTCCCCGAAGCTGGTGTCGTCGCTGTCGCCGACCGGCATCTGCAGCGAGATCGGGGTCTGGGCCATCTTGAGGACGGCGCGGACGCGCTCGACCGGCAATTGGATTTCGTCGGCAATCTCGTCGGGGGACGGTTCGCGTCCGTATTCCTGCACGAGCTGCTTCTGCACGCGGATGAGTTTGTTGATTGTCTCGATCATGTGCACCGGGATGCGGATGGTGCGGGCTTGGTCGGCGATCGAGCGGGTGATGGCCTGGCGGATCCACCACGTGGCGTAGGTGGAGAATTTGTAGCCGCGGCGGTACTCGAATTTTTCCACCGCTTTCATCAGACCCATGTTGCCTTCCTGGATGAGGTCGAGGAAGGAGAGGCCGCGGTTGGTGTATTTTTTGGCGATGGAGATAACGAGGCGCAGGTTGGCTTCGACCATTTCGGTTTTCGCTTTGTGCGCAGATTTGTGCCATTTGCGGAGGTCGCCGTAGGAGACTTTGAATATGTCGGGCGTCATCCACGCGCGGTGGGCGATGTCCTCGATGCGTTTCTCGATTTCGCGCGCTTTCTTTTTCGCGTCGGGGCTGCGTTTGGCGCGCCCGCTGGCCTTGCTGAATTCCCCTTGGAGATGGACCAGCGTGCGGTTCATATCCTCGGCGGCCTGCACGAAATCGTCGGTGATCTTTTGTTTATAGAAGAACTTCGGGTAATGCGCGCGGATGCCGGCGAGGGCTTTCTCGAAATTTTTCACCACCTGGCCGGATGGCTTTTTGCTTTTGGCCAGGCCGGCGAACTGGCGGTCGATCTTCTGCGCGGCGGTCTTGATCGTGGCGCAGAGGCGCGGGAGGGCTTTCATGTAGCGCTCGCGGCTCTCGATCTTCTTGTCCATGATGACACGGTCGAAGCGCTCGCGCTGGTCGAGCAATTTCTGGGCGAGGTCGAGGTGCCCGCGGGCCACGAAGCCCATCCGGCAGACGATGTCCTGCACCTTGATCTCGGCGTCCTCGATACGCTTGGAAATTTCGACTTCCTGCTCGCGGGTCAGCAACGGGACCTGGCCCATCTGCTTGAGATACATGCGGACGGGATCGTCGAGGATGTCGAGGCGTCCGTCGGTTTTCTCGTCCTTCTCGGCTTTCTCCTCTTCCTTGCGCGGGGCTTTGTCCGTGTCGATGTCGCTCTGCTCGATGAGTTCGATTTCGACCTCGCGCAGGCGGGTGATGATCTTGTCGATGACGTCCGGATCGTTGACCGCGGAGGGGAGGTTTTCTTCGAGGTCGTCGAAGGTGAGGTAGCCTTGATCCTTGGAAAGTTTGATCAGCTCGCGGGTTTTTTCCGCGATGAATTTGTCGAGGTCGACGGCCGGGGCTTCGGCCACGGGGGCGTGGGCGCCGTTTTTACCGGCGCCGGCTTTGGCCGCGTTCTTTTTGTCCGGCGTCTTTTTGCCGGATGCTTTGGGCTCGGGTTTTTTCGTGGCCGCCGCTTTGGCGGCTGGTTTTTGGGCCGCGGGTTTCGGTGCGGGCTTTTTCGCCGCCGCCGTTTTGGCTTGGGCCGGAGCCGGTTTTTTCTTGGCCGCGGGTTTCGCTTTTTTCGGCGCGGGTTTGCGGAGCGGCTTCTTCGGCTTGGAGAATTTGACGGGCTTCTTCTTCGGTTTGGTGGCCATACGTTATCGGAGTGTCGCGCGCGGCGTGGACGGTTTGCTGGCGGCCCCGCCGGACTAGTTCAGTGCGACCGGCTAAACTGCCCCATCTCTTTCATGATGTCAACAACCTCGGCCTGCAACCGGGCGACTTCGGCGGGGGCGAGCCCGGTCTGGCGGAGGCGGGCGGTGAGGGCGGACCGGCGGATCTCGCATTGCTGGCGGCTCAGGTTTTGCAAGGTCTCCCGGGCGATGGCGGCGGGGTTGGAGGGCGGCCGCGCGAGCAAGAGGGCGGCAAGGATGGACTGGGCCTCGGGGGTTTGCGCGGCGAGGAAGGACTGGGTGGCGGCGGGGTCCGCCGGTTCAAAAGTGGCGGCGAGACATTTCTGGAGGAGCGCGAGGCCGGGGCGGGCGGCGAGGACGGCGGTATCCTGCGCGGCGAGCCAGCGGCGGGTCTCGGCGCAGACCAGCGTGGCGTGGAGGAGGAGCTTGATGATCGTGTCGGGTTCCTCGGCCGCGGCGGGCTCGCCGGGTTCCTCCGGCTCCGGTTCGGCCGGATGGGCGGCTTTTTTCGGGATGGCAGCGAGGAAAGCTGGCGGCGACAGGGCGAGGCGGGGTCCGAGCCGCGCGGCCAGCGACTCGCGCGCCACGGCATCGGGGAGGCTGGCGGCAAAGCCGGCGAGTTTGCGGATGAGTGCGGCTTTGGAGGACGCGTTGTCGAGTTTGCCGGCCGCCGCGGCCTCATCGAGGGCAAATTCGAAGTAGTCGGGCGCGGAGTCGACCAGCGCGCGGAAGGCATCGGCGCCTTTTTGCCGGATGAGCGAGTCGGGGTCCTCGCCCGGGGGAAGCGGGGCGACGCGCACACCGAAACCGGCGGCGAGGAGGATGGGCAGCGAGCGCTCGACGGCGGTGCGTCCGGCCCGGTCGGAATCAAAGCAGAGCACCGCGGTTTCGGCATAGCGCTTGAGCAAGCGCGCTTGTGCGGCCGTGAACGCCGTGCCCTGCGGGGCGACGACATTTTGCAGTCCGCTCTCGAACACGCGGATGAGGTCGAGTTGTCCCTCGCACACGATGGCCAGACCGGTGTCGGCCAGCGGACGGCGCGCCTTGTCCAGCCCGTAGAGCGCGCGGCCTTTGCTGAAGAGCGGGGTCTCGGGGGAGTTGACGTATTTGGCCGGATCCTCGGAGGGCGGGAGAACGCGTCCGCTGAAGGCGATCACCTCGCCGTAGTCGTTGCGGATGGGGAACATGAGCCGCTGGCGGAAGCGGTCAGCCAGCGGTTTGTCCTCGCCACCGTGGAAAAGTCCGCTGGCGCGGAGTTCGGCCTCTTTGAATCCGGCGGCGCGCGCGTGCTTGAGCAGGGCGTCGCGGCTGTCGGGGGCGAAGCCGAGGTGCCAATTTTTCGCGATTTCGGAGTTGATGGCCCGGGATTTCAAATACTCCCGCGCGCCCGCGCCGGCGGGCGAACGGAGGAGATTGGCGTGGAGCCAGTCGGCGGCGAGCCTGTGCACTTCGAGAAGCCGCCCGCGCAATTCGCGCCTCTGGTCATCACCCGGCGCGGAGGCCTGCTCGATGATGGTGATGCCGGCCTTTTGCGCGAGGCGGCGGACGGCCGTGGCGAAGTCGACGCGTTCGTATTCCATGACGAACTTGAAGACGCTGCCGCCCGCGCCGCAGCCGAAGCAGTAGTAGGCCTGTTTTTGCGGGCTGACGTGGAACGAGGGGGATTTTTCGCGGTGGAACGGGCACAGGGCGCGCCAGCTGGTGCCGGCACGCTTGAGCGGGAAGTAGCCGCCGATGACCTCGACAATGTCGTTGGCCGTGGCGACGCGCTCGATGCTTTCCTCGGCGATGCGGGGCATGGCGAGATTGTAGCGGAGGGGGCGAAAGAGCGCGCGGGAATTCTTCCGATTGGGCTTGAGGGTGGCGCCGGTGCGGGGAAGATCACAGTCATGAGATTCCTGCTGCTTCTGGCTGTCCTGATTGCCGCGCCTTGTGCGTGGGCGCAAAAGGAGGACGACAAGTCCGCGGAGGCGCCCCCCGAGGTGAGCAAGCTCGAGGGCGCAATCCCCGAGGGTGCGGTGGTGGTCATCCCGCTGAAGGGTGCGGTCTCGCAGGCGCAGTTCTATTTTCTCCGCCGTATGATCAAGGCGGGCGAAGCGGCCGATGCTTCGGCCTTCATCCTCGATATGGACACGCCGGGCGGGGAGCTGGGCGCGGCAGTGGAAATCCTGCAGGCCCTGATGAAAGTCGAGGCACCCACCTTGACCTACGTCGACCCGAACGCGGGCTCGGCCGGCGCGCTCATCGCCCTGGGAACCAAGCAGATTTGGATGGCGCCGGTCAGCGCGATCGGCGCGGCGGCCCCGGTCATGGGCACGGGCGGGGAAATTCCCGAGACGCTGGCGGCCAAAGTTGTGTCGTACTATTCTGGCTATTTCCGCAGTGCGGCGGAGAGCAACGGTCACAACCCGGAAATCGCCGAGGCCTTCATCAACATGGAGAAAGAGGTGAAGGTTGGCGGGAAGGTGATCAACGAGAAGGGCGAACTCCTGACCATGAGCGCGCAGGAAGCGGCAGAAAGAATCGGCGGCAAGCCGGTGCTGGCCCAAGGCATTGCCGGTTCGGTGGGCGAGTTGGTTCGTGATGCGGGGTTGAAGGGGCCGGTGGTGGAAGCCGAGCCGAGTGGATTCGAAAAGGCGGCCTTTTACATCACCATGCTTGCGCCGCTCTTCCTGCTCGGTGGCATCATCGGGACGTATATCGAATTCAAATCACCCGGCTTCGGCGTGCCCGGGGCGATCGCCGCGGTCTGTTTCCTGCTCTTCTTCGCCGGGCACTACGTGGCCGGTCTGACCGGCATGGAGGTGATCGCCTTTTTCGTGCTCGGGTTGTTGCTCGTCCTGATCGAACTTATTTTTATCCCGGGCATCGTGGTTTTGGCGTTGATCGGGACGTTGCTCATGTTCGGCTCCTTGCTCTGGGCCATGGTGGACTACTACCCGACGGCAACGGAATGGCCGTCACTCGATGTTTTCTTGCTGCCCTTGGCCAACCTTGGCGTGGCCATCGGTTTGTCCGGCGTGGCCATCTTTTTCCTCGCGCAATTTTTTCCCAAGCTGCCGGTGCTGCGGCGCCTCGTGCTGACCACGAGCGAGCCGGGCGGGGGATCGCTGACCATGGACGAACCGGGAGCCGGGCAGTTGTCCGTGCGCGCGGGCGACCGCGGCAAAACGCTCTCCATGCTGCGCCCGGTCGGTCGGGCGGAATTTGGCCGGGAAAGCTACGATGCACGGACCGAGGGGGACTTCATCCCGCCCGGGGCGGATGTCGTGGCCTTGCGGGTCGAGGGCAGCGAGGTCGTGGTCGAAAGGGCCTGAGGTGAGCGGCGAGTTTGTCGCGCTGGGCGCCGCGATTTTTGTCGTCGCGCTGCTTTATTCATCCGTGGGCCACGCCGGCGCGTCGGGTTACATCGCGGTGATGGCCCTCTTCGGCCTCGGAGTCGACGTGATCCGTCCGACCGCACTGACCCTCAACATCCTTGTCGCCACCATCGGTTTCATGCAGTGGTGGCGCGGCGGGCATTTCAGTTGGTCGCTCTTCTGGCCGTTCGCCTTGTTGTCCGTGCCCGCCGCTTTCTTCGGCGGTTGGCTGCCTGTGCCGGCGGATTATTTGAAAATTTTGATCGGTCTGGTGCTATGGTTTTCCGCGTGGCGTTTGTTTTATGGCAGAGCCAACCCGCCGGATATCGCGCCTCCGGGGCGGCCAAGGGCCATCGCCTCCGGCGCGGGCATCGGATTCTTGTCCGGCCTGACCGGCACCGGCGGGGGAATTTTTCTCACCCCGCTCATGCTCATTTGCCGCTGGGCGAAGGTGAAAGAGGCGGCGGCGGTATCTTCGCTTTTTATTCTGGTCAATTCGTCGTCCGGCTTGGCCGGCTATGTGAAGAGCGGACGCGAATTGCCCGATTTCGCCTGGCCGTTGGCGGTCGTTGTCGCGATCGGCGGCTTTATCGGATCGCGCCATGGCAGCCGTCATTTGCCGGCACGCGGCATTGCGGTTCTGCTCGCGGTGGTGCTGGTCATTGCCGGGACGAAACTTCTGCTCGGTTAGCCGCCGGCGACCATGCGGATGATTTCCAACCGGTCGCCGGGTTGGAGAATGGTCTTGGCCCACTCGGAGCGCAGCAACGCGGTGCCATTGTGCTCGACGAGCGCAGCGGCGAGGGGGAGGCCGAGTTCGGCGACGAGGTCTTCGACTTGCGTCGCCTGGACCTCGCGCTCCGCGCCGTTGAGGACAAGTTTCATGCCCCGAGGATGGCGCGGTCCCAGTCTTTCCACACGGGGTCGAGGCCGAGTTGCCGCAGCCGCGCGGCGACCTCCTGCGGCGCACGCTGGTCCGAGGTGGAAAATTGCTCGGTGGCCAGCGCGTCCTCCGGCGTGTCGCAGGCCAAGGCGCGTCCGCGCACGGTCAGGTGGAGGTTGTCGCGTCCGAGCCCGGTGTACCCGCCGGGTTCGGTGTGGCTGCCCGCGCTCATCATGGTGACGCCGAGCGGCGCGACGGCGTCGCGCAGGGCGGCGGGTTCGCGCGTGCTCATGACAATGCCGACGCGCGGAAAGTGGAGGCGGAACGCCGAGAGCAGTTGCACGAAATCGCGATCGCCGAGCGGGTGCGTGGGGTGGAATCCGCCGGCGGCAGGGCGCAGGCGCGGGAGGCTGATGGTGAAATGCGCTTTCCAGCAGGTGCGGAGCAAACGGTCGAGGTGCGCGGCCAGTGCGATGGCCTCCTCGCGCCAATCCCACAATCCGAACAGCACGCCGATGCCGATGCGGCGGAAGCCGGCGGCGTGTCCCCGTTCCGGACAGGCCAGGCGCCAATCGTAGTCCTTCTTCGGTCCGGTCGTATGCAGGCGTGCGTAGGTCGGTCGGTGGTAGGTTTCCTGGTAGACGACAAGGCCTTCGGCGCCGGCCCGGACGAGCGGGATGTAGTCGGGGGTTTCCATCGGGGCGACTTCGATCGAAAGTGCCGGGATCTCCGGCGCGAGGGCGCGGAGGATTTTCTCAAGGTAGCCGTTGGAGACAAATTTGGGATGCTCGCCGGCGACGAGGAGGATGTTGCGGAATCCCTGCGCGGCGAGGTGGCGGGCTTCGGCGCGGACTTGTTCCGCCTCGAGCGTGACGCGGAGGATGGCGTTCTCGCGGGAGAAGCCGCAATAAGCGCAGCTGTTGATGCATTCGTTGGAGAGATACAACGGTGCGAACAGCCGCACCGTCTTGCCGAAATGGCGCCGGGTGAGGGCGCGCGCGTGCACGGCCATCTCCTCCAACCGGTCGTCGTCGGCGGGCGCGAGGTCGCGGGCCAAGGCGGCAACCGCCGGGGTGAGCGGCAGTCCCAGCGGAGCAAGGATTCGCGCCGGATCGGGCGGCGGGACGAGCGGGGCGTGCATCGAAAGCGGATAGTTTACCGTGTTCAGCGTTTTTGCAATTGCAAGACCGGCCCCGGGTCGGGGAATCTCGGCGCATCATGGATCGCGGCAAAGCAGAAATGAGGCTCCTGACCGGCACGGCGCATCCGCAATTGGCGCAGGCCATCGCGGATTACATCGGAGTGCCGCTGGGTGACGCCACGGTCAGTTCGTTCCCGGACGGCGAGACGTTCGTCAAAATCAACGAGAACGTGCGGGGGCGCGACGTCTTCATCATCCAGCCGACTTGTCCGCCGACCAACCAGAACCTGATGGAGTTGCTCATCCTCGTGGACGCGGCACGGCGGGCCAGCGCGGCGCGCATCACGGCGGTGATCCCGTTCTTCGGCTATGCGCGTCAGGACCGCAAAGACCAGCCGCGCGTGCCGATCACGGCCAAGCTGGTGGCCAACCTGCTTGTTGCGGCGGGCGTGAACCGTCTGCTCACCATGGATCTCCATGCGCAGCAGTTGCAGGGATTTTTCGACATCCCGGTCGACCATCTTTACGCGCTCCCCGTGCTGCTCAAATATTTGCGGGAGAAAAATATCCCGGACCTCGTGGTCGTCTCGCCCGACGTGGGCGGCGTGAAGATGGCGTCCGCTTATTCGCAGGTCCTCGGCGCGGGTCTGGCCATCGTGGTCAAGCGCCGCATCAGCGCGACGGAAACCGAGGCGCAGCATGTCATCGGCGACGTGAAGGGAAAAAATGTCCTCCTCGTCGACGACCTCACCGAGACGGCGGGCACGCTGGCCGGCGCGGCCAAAATCCTCCGCGGCGCCGGCGCCAAAGACATTTACGCCATGGTCTCGCATGCCGTGTTGATCGGCATCGCGGCCAAGCGCCTGCGCGAGTCGGAAATCAAGGAATTGGTCGCCACGGACAGTGTTCCCGTGCCGGAATTCGAGGGCTGCCCGATCTCCATCTGCTCGGTGGCCGGCCTGCTCGGCGAGGGCATCAAACGCATCCACGGGGACGAGTCGGTGACTTCTTTGTTTGAAATCAACGGGCATTCCGCCTAGTTTCCTCGGCCCATGTCGAACCAAGTCAGTCTGAAGGCCTCGCGTCGCACCGCGATGGGGCGCAATGCCGTGAAACAAGTCAAAGCCGCCCGGGCCGTTCCCGCCATCCTTTACGGTCAGGGTGTCGAACCGCAACCCCTGCAGGTCGAGCGCCGCGCCATCGATTCCCTGCTGGCCCACGCCGTGAGCGAAAACATTCTGGTCAACCTCGAAATCGAGGACGGCGGCAAATCCGCCGCCCGCCTCGCCCTGATCAACGAAGTGCAGCACCATCCGGTCAATCGGACCGTCCTCCATGTCGATTTTCAAGCCGTCTCGATGAACGAAACTCTCGTGGCCGAAGTCGTCATCGAACCGGCCGGCGAAGCAACCGGCGTCAAGACCGACGGCGGTTTGCTCGAGCAGAGCCTGCGCGCGATCGAGGTGGAATGTTTGCCCCAAGATCTGCCGGAGATGATCCGGGTCGATGTCAGCAATCTCGGACTGGGCTCCGCACTGCACGTCAGCGACCTGCCCGTGCTGCCCGGCGTGAAGTATCTGGCCGATGCCGAAGTGACGGTTTTCCTCGTTTCCGAACCGAAGGTGAGCGACGAGGCCGCGCCGGTCGAAGGCGCGCCGACCGAGCCCGAGGTGATCAAGGAAAAGAAACCCGCCGAGGGCGAGGCCGAAGCCAAGAAGGAGTAGTCCGCCGTGGTAAACGGCGCCCCGACTTGGCTGGTGGCTGGTCTGGGCAACCCGGGGCCGCGCTACGCCCGCACGCGCCACAACATCGGCTGGCTTGCGCTCGACACGCTGGCCACCGGGCCCTTTCGCGAAGAAAAGCGTTTCGAGGCCGCGGTTTCGCGGGCCGACGACGCTTGGCTCGTCAAGCCGGCCACCTTCATGAATTTGAGCGGCCTGGCCGTGCGCGCCATGGCCGACTTCTACAAAATCCCCCACCAACGCGTGCTCGTCGTCCTCGACGATGCCGCTTTGCCCTTCGGGCGCCTGCGCATCCGTCCCTCCGGCAGTGCCGGCAGCCACAACGGACTGGAATCCGTGCTCGTCCATTTCGCCACCGCGGACGTCCCTCGTCTGCGCATCGGGATCGGCAGCCCGGCGCCGCCCCTGACCCTCCACGACTACGTGCTCGCGCCTTTTACTCTGGAGGAACAGGCGCCGCTCGCCGCGCTGCTCGACCGTTCGGCGGCGGCGATCTGCGTCATTCTGAAAAACGGGCTTGCCGCGGCGATGAATGAGTTCAATAAAGAAGGATTATGACCAAACGACGTTACGAAGTGCTGCTGGTGCTCAACACCAAGGGCAAGGAGGAATCGGCCAACGACCTGATCGATTCGATTGATAAGCAGATCAAAAGCGAAAACGTGGAGGTCGAGCAAATCCAGCGCCTTGAGAAACGCACCTTCGCCTACCCGAGCCGGAAGCAAACGTCCGGTCTCTATGTGAACTACATCATCCACGCCGCGCCCGAGCAGATCGACACGCTGCAGGCCAAATGGAAGCTCGACCCGGCGATCCATCTCCAACACTACCAGAAACTCAAACCTGCCGCCCAAGCGGCCTGAACCGCGCGCCCGCGCCCGAACCCCACACCACAAACACACCATGGCCTCCTTCAACAAAGTCATGCTCCTCGGCAACCTCACCCGTGACCCCGAGGTCAAATACACCCCCAAGGGCAGCGCCGTGGCCGACATCGGTCTCGCTGTCAACCGCACCTACACGACCGACGGCGGCGAGAAGCGTGAAGAGACGACATTTGTCGACGTCACCATGTGGGGGCGCCAAGCCGAGATCGCCGGCGAATATCTCAAGAAAGGGCGTCCGCTTTTCGTCGAAGGCCGCCTGCAGCTCGACACGTGGGACGACAAGCAGACCGGACAAAAGCGCTCCAAGATGCGCGTGGTCTGCGAAAACTTCCAAATGCTCGGCTCCCGCGACGGCGGCGGGGAAGGCAGCGGCGGTGGGGGACACTCTTCCGGAGCCGCGGGCAGCCGTCCCGCGAAGTCCGCGCCTGCCGCCGAGGAGAGCGGGGACGACGATATTCCGTTTTGAGGTAGGGGGGACGAGCGGCCGCTCGTCCGCTCTTAAACACACGGACACGCGAGCCGCGTGTCCCTACCTTGAATCAGCCGGAACTTCCTCGTCCTCGCCGAGTTCCGATTCGATCTCCCGGCGCCACGAGGTTGAAATAAGCGGACGGGCCAGGCCGTAGAGCAGGTAACCGATGAAGATCATGGCCGTCATCCACTCGTAGTGCATGACGGTGAAGATAAGCACGACGATGATGGCGATGAATTTGGGGATCGAGCGTCGCGTGCGCCAGTTCACCGCTTTGAAGCTCGGGTAACGCACGCGGCTGAACATCATGAACGAGAGGAAAAGCATGAGCGGTGGCAGAGCGAACTTCCACGGACCGATCGTCTTTTCTCCGGCATCGAGCCAGAGCATGAGTAGCGTGAGCGAGGCAATGAGCCCGGCCGCGGCCGGGATGGGGAAGCCTTCAAAGTCCTTGTGCGCCGCCTCCTCGCCGCGCTGGGCGGCCAGGCAATTGAACCGCGCGAGGCGGAGCGCGCCGCAGGCCAGGTAGACGAAGGCGATGAGCATGCCGTAGCGGTCGAAATCGCGCAGCACGATGTGGAAGGAGAGCAAGGCGGGCGCCACGCCGAAAGACACGATGTCGGCGAGCGAATCGAACTCGCGGCCGAACGCGCTTTCGTTCCCTCCGAGGCGGGCGAGCCGCCCGTCGAGCAGGTCGAAGACGCACGCGCCGAGGATGAGCCAGATGGCCGTGTGGATTTTTCCCACGGGATCCATTCCGGCGTTCATCTGGATGACCGCGTCGAGGATGTTGAGCACCGCCGCGAAACCGCAGAAGAGGTTGCCCGCCGTCATGAGGTTCGGCAGGAGGTAAATCCGCGCGCCGTCCTTCTCGTCCTTCATACCGCCGCCTCCTCGGGAATGGCGGGCGCTTCCGGCCGGGCCCCGGCCCGGAGCCGCCCGATGACCGTCTCTCCGCCGCGCACGTGCTGTCCGATCGCGACCGAGACCTCCGCGTCGGCCGGCAGGTAGATTTCCGTGCGGGAGCCGAAACGGATCATGCCGAAATGCTCCCCGCGCGCCAACCGGTCCCCCAGCATGGCCCACGGCACGATGCGGCGGGCGATAGCTCCGGTGATCTGGCGGACCACGAGGGTGGTGCCCCCGCAGTCGAATCCCCAGGTCCTTGCGGTATTGTGGGTCGAAGCCATCGGACTGCGGGCGTCATGGTAGGTGCCGTCATGCGCCGCGGTGTAGACCACGCGGCCTTCGGCCGGAGTCCGGTTGACGTGGACGTCGAAGACGGAGAGAAAAATGCCCACGCGGCGCATGGTCTGGCCGGTGACTTCGTTTTCCTCCATGGTCTCGATGTCCGTGACCCGTCCATCGGCCGGCGAAACGACGAGATCCTTCCCCTGGGGGATTTTCCTCTGCGGGTCGCGGAAGAAAGACAAAGTGAAGGCCAGCAGCAGCGCCGGGAGCACCGTCAACCCGGGTGACCACCGCCACGCGCCCGCGGTGGCGAGAACGAGGATGAGCAGGATCCACTTGGCCTGCCAGAGGGTTTGCCAGCGCATAAAACGATCTATTTACACGGCGGCGGGGGCGGGGGGAACCATTTGATTGGATTCGCGGCGGGAGGCGGCTATTTTTTCTCTGATGACCAACCGTGAAATTACCCTGACCCGCGACTGCAAAGTGATCCTCATCCCGAGCGGCGAGGAGTCGAGTCTGCCGGCCGGGAGTCCGGTCATCGTCACGCAATCCCTCGGCGGGACCTACACCGTGGCCACGCAGACCGGTCTGGCCCGCATTGCCGAGACGGATGCCGACGCGCTCGGCCTCGAGGTCGAAAAGAAAGAAGCCGTTGCGCCGGCCCCGGCGGCCGGCACGGGCGGCGAGATCAAGGAGGACGATGTCTGGGCGCAGTTGAAGAATGTCTATGACCCGGAAATTCCCGTCAATATCGTCGACCTCGGGTTGGTCTACGACCTGATCCTCGGCAAAAGCGACTCCGGTGGCACGACCGTGAATGTCAAAATGACCCTCACCGCGCCCGGTTGCGGCATGGGTCCGACCATCGCGGCCGACGCGCGCAGCCGCATCCTCACCGTCCCCGGCATCGAATCCGCCGAGGTCGACCTCGTCTGGTCGCCACCGTGGAACCAGGGGATGATCACTGAAGCGGGGCGGATGAAGCTGGGTCTGGTCTGACCCTGCTCAGGACCGGGTGTAGAGTTGTGCCCCGGTTTCGGCGAACTCGCGGGATTTCTCCTCCAGGCCGGCGCGCAGGGCGGCGTCTTCGGACAGGCCTTGCTCGGCCGCGTAGCGGCGGACTTCCTCGGTGATCTTCATGCTGCAGAAGTGCGGGCCGCACATGGAGCAGAAGTGGGCGCTCTTGGCGCCTTCCTGCGGAAGTGTCTCGTCGTGGAACGCGCGCGCGGTCTCGGGATCAAGGCCGAGGTTGAACTGGTCTTCCCAGCGGAATTCGAAGCGGGCTTTGCTCAGGGCATTGTCGCGGTATTGGGCGCCGGGATGCCCCTTGGCCAGATCGGCGGCATGGGCGGCGATTTTGTAGGCGATGACCCCGTCTTTGACGTCTTTTTTGTCGGGAAGGCCGAGGTGTTCCTTCGGAGTGACATAGCAGAGCATGGCGCAGCCATACCAACCGATCATGGCGGCGCCGATGCCGCTGGTGATGTGGTCGTAGCCCGGCGCAATGTCGGTGGTCAGCGGGCCGAGGGTGTAGAACGGCGCCTCGTGGCACCACTCCAGCTGCTTGGCCATGTTTTCCTCGATCAGGTGCATGGGCACGTGCCCGGGGCCTTCGTTCATGACCTGCACACCGCGGTCCCACGCGCGCCGGGTCAATTCGCCCTGCACTTCCAATTCGCCGAATTGCGCTTTGTCGTTGGCGTCGGCGATGGAGCCGGGGCGCAGCCCGTCGCCGATGGAAAAGCTGACGTCGTAGGCCGCCATGATCTCGCAGATGTCGTCCCAGTGGGTGTGGAGGAAATTCTCCTTGTGATGGGCGAGGCACCATTTGGCCATGATGGATCCGCCGCGGCTGACGATACCCGTCATGCGCTTGGCGGTGAGCGGAATGAAGCGGAGGAGGACGCCGGCGTGGATGGTGAAATAGTCGACCCCTTGTTCGGCCTGCTCGATGAGGGTGTCGCGAAAGATGTCCCAGGTGAGTTCCTCGGCCTTGCCGCCGGTCTTCTCCAAGGCCTGGTAGATCGGGACGGTGCCGATCGGCACCGGGGAGTTGCGCAGGATCCATTCGCGCGTGGCGTGGATATTTTTACCCGTGGAAAGGTCCATCACGGTGTCCGCACCCCACTTGGTGGCCCAACGCATCTTTTCGACTTCCTCGCCGATGGATGAGGCAACAGCGCTGTTGCCGATGTTGGCATTGATCTTCACGAGGAAGTTGCGGCCGATGATCATCGGTTCGCTCTCCGGGTGGTTGATGTTGGCCGGGATGATGGCGCGGCCGGACGCGACCTCGCCGCGGACGAACTCCGGGGTGACTTCCGGCGGGATGCGCTGCGGAAAGCGGCGGAAGACGGAGGGCGTATAGGGGCTGTCGTGCGACTGGGACGAGCCGGCGTGCTGTTTGTGCAGGTCCTGTCGGTCGATGTCCGCGGCCAGTTCGGCGAGTTTGGCCCGGCCCATGTTTTCACGGATGGCAACGAACTCCATCTCCGGGGTGATCACTCCTTGCCGCGCATACCAGAGTTGACTGACCGGGTGACCGGCGGAGGCGCGCAAGGGCTTGCGGCGGAGTCCGGGGAATTCCCCCAGCGCAGCGTTGCCCTTGCGCTTGCCGGCGTGGTCGGCGTGAAGACCGGAAAGGTAACCGTTGTCTTCCGGCCGCAGTGTTCTTCCTTCGTATTCGGCCACGTCACCCCGCGCCAGGATCCACTCGCGGCGGTGGGCGGGCAGACCCTGTTCGACATCGCCGCGGAAGTGTTTGTCGCCCCAGGGGCCACTCGTGTCATAAATCCGCACCGGCTCGTTGGGCTCGAGACGGCCGTCGAAACTCTTCGTGGATGCCAGGCTGATTTGGCGGAAAGGGACACGGATGGCGGGATGCCTTGCTCCGGGGACGTAAACGCGGTGGCTGTTGGGAAGCGGGTCGTCGCTGCCGGCTGCGGCGCCGGTCGGGGCAGAATCGGAGATCATGTGGTGTTCGCGCAGGGAATTGTTGCGCGCGTCCAAGATGATCTCCGCTCCCTGCGCCGGCATGACCCGGATCAGGTTCGAAGGGTCATCCACCGCTCCCGCGGCGGAACTCTCAGCCTTGCGGCTCCCCTGCTTGGATCCACCCTGCGGCCGCCCGGGCACGGGGAAAAGAAAAAACGCCGCGGGGAACTTCCCCGCGGCGTTTCAAGTGAGGGACCGTCGGACGGCCGTCAGGCGATCAATTCGGCCGGCAATTTGCCGCCGTGCTTGGCGATCTGTTGCATGACCTGCTTGTGAAGCCAGATGTTCATCTTGGCCGTGTCTTTCATGTCTTCACCGTAGCCGAGCTCGGTGGCCAACTCCTTGCGGGACGAGAGGCTGGTGTCCATGCCGACGAGCTTCATCAGATCGACAATGGAAACGGTCCAATCGAGCTTCTCCTTGCTCTGGCCGCGGAGTTCGTTGAGGTAGCCGGAGACATCGAAATCGGCCGGCACGGCGGGCGTGGCGGTGACAATGGTTTCGACGACTTCAGCGGCCGGTGCGGTCGCGGAGGCAGGTGCCGCCGCGGCTTCTTTTTTGCCGCCGAAGACTTTGTTGATGATGGTTCCTAGGATTCCCATGGGTATGTTTATTCGGGTGGTTGGTTGTTTTATTTTCCGGTGAACATCGAGGCGATGGCCGGGAGATTTTTCAGGACGGCGCTGACCGCGTCATCACCGGCCACGCTTTTGGCTTCGCCGAAGAAACCGCTGGCCAGTTCGCCGGCTTTGTCCATCGGGATGCCCGCGCTTTGCAGAGCGCCGAGGGCCGCCGCGGCATCGCCCAGGTTGCCGCCCAAGAGGCTGCCCGCTTTGGCCAGAAGGCCGCCGACACCGCCGCCGGACGATTCGCCGCCTGCGGGGGCGGAGGTCATCAGCTCGGAGGCGCCGGGGAGAAGGCCGAGCATCGCGGTGAATGCCGGATTGCCGGAAGCAGCCGACTTTTGTTTGACGAAGTTAAGGAGGATGCCCACGCCGGCACGAATGGCAGATTCAGGCAGGCCGAGGTTTTGACTAAGGGTTTTGATGATTTGATCCATGAGCGGATATACTTAACCCATGGCATCACGTCTGGCGAGGGGGCAGTGTGAAAATACCCTGCGCAGGGTATGATGAAAATTACGTTGGTTCAGGCGTCCTCTGTCGGAGCGCCTTCCGCATCGATATTCAGGATCCGCTCCAAGGCATCCGCGAAGTCGTCCAGGGCCTCGTCGGGCACCATGATGGTGTCGCGGCGGCCACTGACATCCTCGGTGATCTTCAACACGCGACCGCGGTTGTTCTCTTTGTAATCGAGGAAGAAAATCTTCCGCCCCGCCACAACTTTCTCCGAGGCCAAAACCCGGTCCGGACTCCGCGAATAATCGTCGTTCATGCCATTCACTCCTTGCTGCTCCGCAGGACCACTAAAGAAGCGACCGGAACGGCGATCAAGGAGAAAAGGTTCAGGGCCATGGAAATTCCGTGCAGTCGGGCGAATTCCGGGGTGCCGGGCGCATGGGCCGCGATGGCCGGTCGGAGGAAAAGCGGGATGACAACCAACGCAGCAAGGGCAAGGACCTGCAGGGCGAAGGCGTAATTGTCACGCGGTCTGCGCCGGCGGAACCAGAGCACCGTGCTGGCCAACACGCCGAGCGTGGTGGCGGCAATGAAGTAGGTTGGAAAAAGTGCGGTGGTCACTTCTCCCGCCCGCTCGCGCGGGAACGCCGCGAAAAGCGGACGCGCCACGCCGAAGGTGAAAAACCAAAGAATGGCGACCCATGCCCCGGCCAACCATGCGTAGGCGGTCATGCGCGCAGGCCGACGGCTTTTTCCACCCGGGCCATGACGCCGCTCGCCAGGGCATCGGCATGTTCCGCACCGCGGCGGAGGATGCCGTCCACGTAACCCGGATCGGCCGCAAGCTCGGCGCGCTTGGCGCGCATCGGGGCGAAGTATTCCCAGACCGTGGCGAAGAGTTGTTTTTTGAAGTCACCGTAGCCTGTGCCGCCGGCACGGAATCGACCGGCCATGGCGGCGGCCTCGTCCGCCGAGGCGAAGAGTTTGTAGAGTTGGTAGATGGCGTTGGACTCGGGGTCTTTCGGCGCTTCGACCGGCGTCGAATCGGTGACCATGCCCATGATCTTTTTCTTCATGGCTTTTTCCTCGGCGAAAATCTCGATCGTGTTGCCGTAGCTCTTGCTCATCTTGGCGCCATCCGTGCCGGGGACGAGGGCGGCGTCCTCGCGGATCGATGGTTCGGGCAGCTTGAAGATCGGGCCGAAGGTTTCGTTCATCTTCACCGCGATATCGCGCGTTACCTCGAGGTGCTGTTTCTGGTCCCTCCCGACCGGAACGATATCGCTGTCGTAGATGAGGATGTCCGCCGCCATGAGCACGGGGTAACTGAACAGCGCGTGCGATGGCGCGATGCCGTGGGCGATCTTGTCCTTGTAGGAATGGCAACGCTCGAGCAGTCCCATCGGGGTCACCGTGCTGAGGATCCAGGTGAGCAGCGGGACCTTGGGGATGTCCGACTGCCGGAAGAGAAAAGCCTTCGCCGGATCGAGTCCGCAGGCCAGGAAATCAAGGGCGACATCGCGCGAATAACGGCGCAGGGCGTCCGCATCATGGAGCGAGGTGAGGGCGTGCAGGTCGGCGATGAAGTAAAGGGCCTCGCCCTGATGCTGCAGCTCGACCGCGGGGCGCATCATGCCGAGGTAATTGCCCAAGTGCAGCGCGCCGGAGGGTTGGATGCCGGAAAGGATGCGTTTCATGCGGAATGCGGATTAAACCACAAAGGATACAGAGATCACAGAGCGAATGATCTTGGTTGGCGGCTTTCCCCGGCTGCCGCGCTGGTCGCCGCAAGAATTGGCTCAGGCCGCCTTTGCCATGGTCGACGTGACCGTCAGCAGTGGGACGATGGCAATGTGGTCCTCACCGTCTTTTTCGTAGGAAATAATAACGGCGGACTTTTTTCGGGAGAAACTGATGAAGTCGCGATGCGGGACGTCGAAAACCCGCCCGGAAGCCGTCTCGATCTGGAAAGGCTTGTTCTCTTTGATCAGGTCCTCAAGCAGACTGCTGCCCATTGGGGTTACATTAGCTTGCAGCTTCGGGTTCGCAAGCCGGTTCGACGTTGTAGGCTTCAGTAGACGTAATACTCCGGCAAAGGGAAGGCGTTGCGGATGAGGGTGATCTCGGGCTTGTCTTCGCTTGCGGCAAGGACTTCGACGATGTCGAAGCGGAAGCGGATGTCGGGGTAGTTGAGGAGGCGGAGCCAGGCCATGGCGCCTCTCGCCACGCGGCGTTGCTTGTCATAGTCTACGGCGTCAGACGGGCGTCCGCGTTCTTCTGATGCGCGAGTTTTTACTTCGACGAAAACGAGGGTGTCTTCTTTTTTGTCGCGGCAAACGAGGTCGACCTCGCCGCCGCCGGGCGGGACGAAATTGCGGTAGAGGATGCGGTAGCCGTGGCGGCGGAGATACTTCTCGGCCTGACGTTCGCCCCATTGTCCGAAGACGACGTGACGGGGCAGGGGCTTAGACCGCGAATTGCGTTTGCGCCACCGGTTGAAAAGACCGGCGATGGACGGGGCTGGGGCCATGGGATCGGAGGGCTTCGAAGTGCTCGCGCACACCATAGCCTTTGTGGCGGGCGAAGCCATACTGCGGATACTCTGCGTCGAGCGCGGTCATGAGGCGGTCGCGGGTCACTTTGGCCATGATGCTGGCCGCGGCAATGCTCAGGCTGAGCGTGTCCCCTGCCACCAATGCGGTGTGCGGGACGGGAAGCCCGTGCACCGGGAGCCCGTCGACCAGTGCATGATCGGGCTTCCGCGGCAGGGCCGCCACGGCGCGGGCCATGGCGAGATGCGTGGCGCGGAGGATATTGAGTCGGTCGATTTCCGCCACCTCCGCTTGGCCGATGCCCCAGCAGATGTCGGCGCGGACGGTGAGGATGGCATGGAAATGCTCACGCTTTTTGGCGGTCAGTTTTTTCGAATCATCGAGGCCCTCGATCGCGCAGTCATCCGGCAAGATGACCGCGGCGGCGACCACGGGGCCGGCGAGTGGACCGCGTCCGGCTTCATCGACCCCCGCGACCAAAAAAATCCCGCGAGCGCGCAGGGCACGCTCGCGGGAAAAGTCGCAGGCCATGGGAAGGCCCGGGAAAAACTTACGCCGCGGCAGCGGTGGCGCGGGCTTTTTCCTTCACCGTGGTGGCGGATTTGCCTTTGCGGCTGCGCAGGTAATTGAGTTTGGCCCGACGGACGGCCCCCCGCTTCTCCACCTCAATCTTGGCGATGCGCGGGGAGTGCAGCGGGAAAACGCGTTCGACGCCCTCGCCGTAGGAGACGCGGCGCACCGTGAAATTCGCGTTCACCCCGGTGCCTTTGCGCCCGATGACAATGCCAGCGTAAATCTGGATGCGCTCTTTGTCGCCTTCAATGACGCGGGTGTGCACTTTGATCGTGTCGCCCACCGCGAACGGGGTGACTTCTTTCTTCAGTTGCTCGGCCTCGATTTTGTCCAAAACGTTCATGACTTCTTTCCTTTCGCGATAAAATGGCTCTGTCATCTACCTCCGCAAGGTCCTGAGGGCAACAACTTTCCTCCGTCCGGGAGAAACATATCCACATATCATGATATTTTGATGGGTTGCTTTGGGGTGATCCTCAGGTATTTAATAAAGCGGTGAAGAGTATTGCGACCAAAACCGGGGATGACGGGACGACTTCCCTTTTGTTCGGCCGGCGGGTCCCGAAAACCGACATTCGCATCATAGCCAACGGTCGCGTGGATGAACTCAATGTCCGCCTCGGCATGGCCAAGGCCTCCCTGCCGCCGGATGAAACCGACGCTCGCGCCTTCATCGAGCAGGTGCAGCGCAACTTGGTCAATCTGATGGGCGAGGTGGCGGTGGCGCCGGAGGATTGGGAGCGCTACGCCTCGAGCGGCATGCCGAATTTCGACGACGCCCTGCTCGGCGTGCTCGACGCCCGCGTGGCCCGGCTCGAGTCCGAAGGGTTCACCTACAAGGGCTGGGCCACTCCGGGTGGCAATTTGCCCGCGGCGGCCATCGATTGCGCGCGGACGGCCTGCCGTGATGCGGAACTCGGGCTGCTCGCCGTGCGCGATGCCAAGTTGCTCAATCCGGAACGCGCCGATCTCATGATGCACTCTTTAAACCGTCTCTCCGACGTCCTCTGGCTCGAGGCGCGGCGGGCCGAGAGCACCATTTTGGCCCCGCAGGCGTAATACTTCCGATGGGCAAACCAGACACAGCGCAAGCGCTGCAGGCTCTCCTCGCCGAGCGGATCGTTTATTTGGACGGAGCGATGGGCACGATGATCCAGCAACACAAGCTGGATGAGGCGGCCTACCGCGGGGAGCGCTTCAAGGATTGGCCGAGCGATATCAAAGGCAACAACGACCTGCTCGTTCTCACCCAACCGGACATCATTCGCGGCATCCACGCGGACTACATCGCGGCTGGCTCCGATCTGATCGAGACAAACACCTTCAATAGCACGACGATCTCGCAGGCCGATTACGGGATGGAGGAAATCGTGCCCGACTTGAATCTCGCGGCGGCCAAGTTGGCCCGGGAAGCAGCGGATGCCTGCAAAGATCGCCGCGTTTTCGTGGCCGGGGCGGTCGGGCCGATGAGCAAGACGCTGACCATTTCCCGCGATGTCA
>JBBECM010000114.1:0-10723 GCA_040881855.1 Chthoniobacterales bacterium
ACCTGTGACCCCCTCCGTGTCAGGGAGGTGCTCTACCACTGAGCTAACCGCGCTATGGGGTGCCGGGGTAAACCTTGGAATAAAGCGCGGACGCCCCTTTTTCGCAATGATTTTTGCTCTGCACCGCGACCGGATACGCATTTGACTTGTCCCCTCAGGATCACCGTCCCACGCTGAATACCCATGCAACGCCCGCAACTCGTCGAATACGCCAAAAGCCAGCTGGCCAAAGGTGTGCCCCGCGCCGCGATCGAAGCACACCTGCGCGGACAGAATTGGGACGAAGTCGTCATCGCGGAGGTCCTGACGGCCGCCGGATCCGACTCCCCCCCCGTGCCTGCCGCGGTCTCAACCGGGACTCCGGCCCGCCGAAAGTTCCTCACCGTCGCTTTGTTGCTCGGCCTGTTGGCCACGATCTGGGGCGCTTCCCAACTCTACCGTTCCTATTCCGTGGCCAAGGTTGTGCGCGAGAAAACCAAATTCGTCGAGTTCACCGGAAAGATCTCCGGGCAACTCGAAGACGGAAAAGGCGCGGAATTCGGCCTGCTCGTGTTCCGCGGACAACTCGACAGCTCGCAAATCGACACCCCCAAGGCCGCCTTGCAAGTCACCTTCGACCCGAATGCGCCACTCGGCGATATTTCCCCCCAGACCGATGCGCGCCTGCTTGCTCTGACTCTCTTCTCCATCGGCGCCGGCGCGCAGACCATCGGCGGGGTGGACGTGCGCTTGGCCGACTGGAATACCTACCTGCGTCCCGCGCGCATGCCGTTTGCCGGCGATCAGAGCGCCGCTGCCGTGGGCGGTCTTGTCACCGCGCTGCTCGGGCCGAACATCCTCACCGACTTCTGGGTCAAGATCCCCGCCCGCGCGGGCGGGGAGGAGACCGCAGGCGCGATGATCAGCAACGAGAGCAAAGCCACATGGGGACTGCTCTTCCGACCGACGGAAAAAATCTTCGGCGAAAGCAAGGAGCTCCGTTTCCAAGGCAAGGAGCGCGGCGGGGAGATCAACGGCATGCCGACCGACATCCACCGCTATGCCATCGACGGGCCGTGGCTGACCAAGCAACTGGTCAAGGCCCTGCGCGAGGCCGAGGTGGACGACAAACTCGACATGATCGCCATGCTGCAGGACCTCGTGCTCGGCCCCGATGCCGGCAAGGTCACGGCCAGCCTCGACTCGCTGGAGATTTCCGACGGCGAGTTGGCCGTGTGGGTCGGCCGCGGCGACACCCTGCCCTACCGCATGGACATCCGCCTCGGCGCCAAGGAAGGCTCGAGCGCCCCGCTCTCGCTGCGTCTCTCCGGCGGCATGGAGATAGCCTATGCCGAGCCGGCGGCCATCGAGATCCCAGCCCAAGCGATCAATCTCAAACAACTGCAGGAACAGATCGGTATGCTGCAGGGTCTCGGCAACCTCTTCCGCTGATTCTCCCGGGCGGATTACCCCGCCACGGTGCTTCCGTCATAGTGTCCGGCAGCGGCCACAACTTGACTCGCACCCGCATTGCGGAACTCGACCGCCCCCTGGCAAACCACTCCGTCACGGAACCGCCAACGGCCCGACACGCTCAACCGCCGGCACCGGCGCAGCGAGGGCGCAGCGGAACCGAAGCCCTCTTCGAGACCGGCTAGCGTCTGGTAATACCGGTCGTCGAGCACCACCTCGGGCGGCACGCCACCGCATTCCGCGACCAGCTCGACACGCTCGTCGCCGGACACACGGAAGGCGTCGGAGCGCAAAGCGAGCAGGTCGGAGGTCGTTTTGACCGGGGCAAACCGGGTGCGGGGCACGAGGACCGCGCCGGACTTGGTGAAGCACTCGATGGCCGCGCCCATCGCGGTCTCGAGCTGGAAAACTTTGGCGGACGAAGCGTCCCGCGGGTCCACCGTCTTGGTGTTTTTGATCAGCGGCAGGGGCAAGGCACCTCCGTGTTCTTCGAGCGCGGCCCGAAGATCGGAGACGCGCATCCACAGCGTGTTGGTGTTGAAATAGCGATGGCGGGTGATGTCTTGGAAGGCGTCCCCGTCCGCCTCGGGGCACTGCGCGACTTCGCGCAGCACGAACCGTCCGTCGGCTTTGCGCCGTGCCAAGTGGCCGCCCTTGCGATCGGATGGCGTGCGCCCGGCGACTTCCATGAGGAACGACAAACCGCTGCCGGCGAAGTAAGCGAGCAGACCGGCGTCGACCGTGGCCCCCAGATTGTCGCTGTTCGAGACGAAGAGATACTCCATGCCCTCGGAAGCCAGATGGTCGAGCAAAGCGGACCCGAGGAGCGAGGGGTAAAGGTCCCCGTGCCCGGGCGGGCACCACTCAAGGTCCGGATCGCGCGGCCAGGCCACGGGCCGGAAAGTGTCGGCGCATAACTTCGGGACTTTGTTCTGCAGGAAATCGAGCGGCTCACCGCGGCCCAGGTCGGGGTATCTGGCCAGATAGGACAGCGTGTCGGCCGACGTGCTGAAGCTGTCCATGAGCAGGAAACGCGGGCCTCCCGTCCCGTGCTGCCGGCGCAACCAGAGGATCTGGCGGGCGATGAAATCGAGGAAGGTGAGCCCGTCTTTGACCGGGATGAGGGACTTGGCCTTCTCCAATCCCATGCTCGTGCCGAGGCCTCCATTGAGTTTGATCACGCAGAGCTTGTCGAAGAGCGAGGGGTCCGACGCACCCGCCGCGATTTCCGCCATGACGGGAATTTGATCCGCCGGTTCGATCGTCGCCTCGGGAATCAATCCCGCCTCACCCGAAACCGCCTGGCGCCAGGCCCGCTCGAAGCTGGCGCAAGCCGGGGACGGAAGGCCGGCCTCCCGCATCTTCCGCAATGCTTCATCGAGTCCGCGCTCGTCCATGGCGGGGTCAGGCCTTTTTCGTCGAAGCGATGCAGAGGTCGCGCAGTTGCTTGGAATCGACTGCGGACGGCGACCCGGTCATCAACTCGATGCCGCGGTTGTTTTTGGGGAAAGCGATCACGTCGCGGATGGAGTCCGCGTGGGCCAGCATCATGACCAAGCGGTCGAGTCCGAGGGCGATTCCACCATGCGGCGGTGTGCCGAAGCGGAAAGCTTTGAGCAAATGGCCGAACATCAAAGCCTGCTGTTCCGCGTCCACCCCCAACAGGCCGAACATTCTCGCCTGCAAATCAGCCTCGTGGATACGGATGCTGCCGCCGCCGATCTCCACGCCGTTGAGCACGATGTCGTAGGCCTCGGCGCGGACCTCGCCGAACTTGCCCGCTTTGAGCAATGCCTCGTCCCCCGCTTTCGGGCGGGTGAACGGATGGTGCACCGCGTTCCACTTGCGCTCCTCCTCGCTCCAGGCGAGGAGCGGGAAATCCACCACCCAGAGAAAATCGAGGCGCTGCGGGTCATGTTCGATCCCGAGCAACTCCGCGGCGCGCAAGCGGACGCGGCCGAGGACTTCGCAGACCGTTTCCCACTTGTCCGCGCCGAAAAGAACGAGGTCCCCCTCGCCGAGGTCGAGGCGCTCCTTGAGCGCGGCCTTCTCGGCATCGGTGAAAAATTTGACGATCGGCGACTTCCAGTCCCCGTTCTCGCACTTGATGAAGGCCAGCCCCTTGGCGCCGTATTGTTTGGCCATTTCGGTCAGTTCTTCGATCTGTCCCGTGGTGATCTTGGCCAGCCCCTTGGCATTGAGCGCGCGAACCACACCGCCGCCGTCCAGCGCACCGCGGAAGACTTTGAATTCCGTGCCGGCAAAAATGTCGCCGACCTCGACGATTTCCTGCGACCATCGCATGTCGGGTTTGTCGCTGCCGAAGCGGTCCATCGCCTCGCGATGCGTCATGCGGGGAAAAGGCGTCTTGATCTCCACGCCCCAAGCCTCGCGGAAGACCGCGACGAAAGCCTTTTCGATCAGGGCGAAGATGTCTTCCGCCGTGGCGAAGCTCATCTCGATGTCGACCTGGGTGAATTCGGGCTGGCGGTCGGCCCGCAGGTCCTCGTCGCGGAAACATCGCGCCACCTGGAAATACTTTTCCACCCCCGCGGCCATGAGGAGTTGCTTGTATTGCTGCGGGGCCTGGGGGAGTGCGTAGAACGCGCCCGGGTTCAGCCGGCTCGGCACGAGGAAATCGCGCGCTCCTTCCGGCGTGCTCTTGCTCAGGATCGGCGTTTCGACCTCCCAGAAACCGTCGCCGTCGAGCACATCGCGGATCGCTTTGGTCACGCGATGGCGCAGGCGGAGGTTTTGCGCCATGGCCGGACGACGCAAGTCGAGGTAGCGGTGGGTCAGACGCAGATCCTCGTTGGCGATCTGCTCGTCGAGAGGGAAAGGGAGGACATCGGCCTTGTTGAGAATCTTCAACTCGTCGGCCACCAACTCGATTTCGCCGGTGGAAAGTTTGGTGTTCTCCGTGCCTTCTAGACGCTTGGCCACCGTGCCGGAAACCTGGACCACGTCCTCATCGCGCAGTCCGTGGGCCAATTCGGCCACGGCCGCTTCTTCTTCCGGACGGAAAACGACCTGGGTCATCCCCTCTCGGTCGCGCAGGTCGACGAAGATCACGCCCCCGTGGTCGCGGCGCGAACCGACCCAACCGGCGAGCGTGGCGCGCTGGCCGATATCTCCGGCGCGCAAGGCGCCGCAGTGACAACTGCGGAAATTCATGGCGCGGGAGTCTGGAGATTCGCCGCCCAGTCGGCAAGCGCCTCTTGGGACAACTCGGTCTCTGTCCTCTCCGCGAGGTTCTTCACCTTCAGCTTCGGCCACTCGCTTCCGACAACCAAGGCGGCGGATGCACCGCTGGCCTCGGCGTCTTTGAATTGCCGCCCGACTTTGTCGGGCTGCAACGGGTAATCGACGCGCCGGCCGAGGGCGCGCAGGAGTTGGACCACCCCAAGCGCCTCGGCGCGGCGCGATTCATCGGCCACCACGACAAAAATATCGCAGGCCTGCTCGCGGGCGATGGCAGATTCCATCAACGCGCGCGTGGCCGGCAAGTCGTCGAGCAAATCGCCAAGGACCACGTCGCCGATACCGAACCCGATGGCCGGGAGATCAACCTTGTCGTCGCTCAAATCGGAAAACAACCGGTCGAAGCGCCCGCCCCCCGCGATGGCTCGCCGGTCCTGGCGGCGGTCGAAGACTTCGAAGACCAAGCCGGTATAGTAAGCAAGGCCGCGGACGATACGCAGGTCGAGTTGGCAAAAGCCGTCCAGCCCGCGCGCGGCCAGATTTTCGCGGAGGACCTCGTAAAAGGCGGGGCGTCCGCTCTCGATGAAGTCGCGCACCGCAGCCAGATCGAGGCCGAGGGGGATCAGTTTTTTGCCCAACTCCTCCGGACTCTCGCGCTCCAGCTTGTCAATCACGCCCAGCGCCTCGCGGACCTCGGCTTGGTCGGTGATGCCCCGGCCGGCGAGAAATTCCATCCACGCCCGCCGGTCGCTGACCCGCACGATGACGTCCTTTTCGGTCAGTCCGAAAGCGCGCAGCGTTTCAATGAGCAAAGCGATCATCTCGGCGTCGGCTGCCGGCGAGTCGTCGCCGACCAGGTCGCAGTTGAGCTGGAGGAATTCGCGCAGCCGCCCGCTCTGCTGTTTCTCGTAGCGGAAAAACGGGGCGATGCTGAACCACTTGATCGGCTTGCGGTATTCCCGCGCCTTGGCAATGAGCATGCGGGCTACGGTCGGGGTCATTTCCGGCCGCAGGGCCACCTCGCGATCGCCTTTGTCGGTGAAAGAAAAGAGCTGCCCGAGGATTTCACCCCCGCTGTTCTTTTTGCGGTAAAGGTCGAGCGGCTCGAGGGTCGGTCCGTCGTATTCGCGGAAGCCGAACGAACGCGCGACACGGCGCCACGTGCCGGTGAGGTAATTCCGGCGCGCGCAGTCGGACGGGAAAAAGTCGCGGAAACCTGGCAGGCTTTGCATCGGGGGTTTTTTACCACGGATGGCACGGATTGCACGGATGGACTGCCGGGACGAGTTTTCGGTGGTTCACTGTTCGGTTTTCAGCGAAAAAGATCGCTCTCCGACCTTGGCCGGCGGTTGGCTTCTCCGGCTGAATCACTCAAAACTTTTTTCATGCTCGATTCGATCGTCTTGCACGACTTCCGCTGCTTCGCCCGGGCTGAGTTTCATCCGGGACTCGGGCTCAATCTGCTCAGTGCGCCCAATGCGAGCGGGAAGTCGTCCATCCTCGAGGCCATCTGCGTCCTGCTCCGTTTGCAGTCTCCCCGCGCGGGTTCCCTGGGCGAGACCGTGCGGCATGGGACGGCGGGATTCTCGCTTCGCGGACGGTTGGGCGATCGCGAGCTGGCCTGCCACTACTCGGCGACCGAAGGGCGGCAGCTTGTGCTCGACGACGTTCTCCAGCGCAAATCGGACGAATACCTGACCCATGGCCTGGTGGCCTTCTTTTCCAATGAGGACATTGAACTGGTCCGCGGCACGTCTTCGAAGCGCCGCCGCTTCCTCGATTTTCTCGGGAGCCAGTGCGACACCGGCTATCTGAAAAATCTCCGGGCCTACGAACGTGCCCTGCGCTCGCGCAATTTTCTGCTCAAAGAGGGGCTGCATCGTGGGCGCGAAATTTCCGCTTACGACGGACCGCTCCTCTCCGCCGGACAATACCTCGGTCGTGTACGTCGGGAGCTCTGCGCGGAACTGGCGCCCCTCGTGGCCAAGCATGTGGCGGCAATCAGTCCGCGTGCCGAATCCTGCGCTTTGCACTACGAACGCTCCGGAGGGGAGGACTTCGCCGCCGCGCTGGCGGCCAGCGCCGCGGAGGAGCGGCGCCTGCGGCAGACCGTGGTCGGTCCGCACCGCGATGACGTGGCTCTCGAACTGGACGGTGCGGCTGCTTCGACTTTCGCCAGCGAGGGCCAGCAGCGCACACTTACTCTCGCTTTACGCCTCGCACAGGCCGAACTCATCGGCACGCGGCGCGGGTCTCCGCCGGTCTATCTGCTCGATGATATTTTCGGGGAATTGGACACCGAACGGCGACGGCGCCTGCTCGCCGCGCTTCCCGCCGACTCGCAGCGGATTCTCACCACCACGACATGGCAGTGGCTGGAAGAAGGCGGCGAGGCCGCGCATTGGACCATCGCGGACGGCGCGGTCCGGGCCGGAGCTTGAGGGGGTTCGCGTCAGCGCGCGCCGCCCAAACCGAGTTCCTGCAGCGCCGCCTTGACCTCCGCCGCATGGTCGCCGGTTTTCGCCCCCTGCACGATCCACGCGATCTTGCCGTCTTGCACGATGAAGGATTGGCGCTTGGCAAAACCCATCGCGGTCGGCACGCCAAAAGCTTTGGACACCACGCCATCGCCATCAGCCAGTAACACGAAGGGCAGGTTGTATTTTTCGGCGAATTTTTTCTGCGCTTCGGCCGTGTCCGCACTGACCCCGATGATCTGCACCCCCTGCCCGGTGAAGTCGGGGAAGGCGTCGCGCAACGAGCAGGCCTGCGCGGTACAGCCCGGCGTGTCCGCTTTGGGATAAAAATAAACCAGCGTGGGCCCCTTGGCATAGACATCCGCGAGATCGACCGTTGTGCCGTTCTGGTCCGGCGCGGTAACACGCGGGGCTTCGTCCCCGACCGACAAGGCGCCCGCCGGCGTTTTGAGTCCGAGAAAAGAAAGCATGAGAGGAATAATGGCTAAGGTTCGGATCATGAGCGAGGAATAAGCGTTCTGGTCCCGCCGCGCAAGCGGCTCTTGCCAAGCGGGGGCAGCCTCCGAATCATGCACCCTTCATGGCTGACGAGGAAAAAGACCGCGGCACTTGGCGGCGCGTGCTCGCGCTGGGCTTTTCCGCCCTCGCCGTGCTGGCCGCGCTGATTGCCTGGCGCGGCCCGGACTGGATCGGTCCGGCCACCGCGGAAATGATCGGCTCGTGGCGACTGACCGGATTCTCGCTTTGGACGGCATCAGCGCCGGCCTCCGCTTTGGCGGAAATTCCCTTTGCCGCCGCCGGACCGCGCGGTTGGCAGAATGCGCACATCATCATTCCCTGGCTGGCCCTGCTCTGCTGGTTGCTCGCACTCAAACCGCGCGCTTGGCGCGGCCTCGCCCCGCTCATTCCCGCTTTGATCGCCGTGCTGCTGTCTTCGCCGGCCGCCGGCTTGTCGGGCTTCGGACTCGCCATCCTTGTCTTGTCCGCTTGGCAACTGGCCGCCTCGCGGTCCGCTTCAACCAACGTCTTTCTCGCCTTGCCGGCCATGTCCTGGCTTGCCGTCTGGCTTTCGCCGGGCGCGCTGGTGGCGGTCGGCGCCGCCCTGCTGGCCACGGCCGCGCCGCGGCCCGCGCGGACGCGATGGGGCCTCGCCGCCTTGTGCCTTCTCGCGGTCCATCTCACTCCGCGCGGAGTCTCCCTTTGGATGGAAGCCTGGCTGTTCATCCGCTGGTCTCCGCAAGCCGCTCTGGGCGTTCCCGCGCTCGTGGCCTTGCTGGCCACTCTTGCCGTTTTCGTCCTTGCTGTCCGTGCCGCGCAAAAAAATGGCGGTTGGAGCCGCGTGGCCGCGCCAGCCTTGCTTTTTCTCTGCGCAACGGCCGGACAAAGCGCTTACTGGTGGGCCGGCGCGCTTTGGATGATTCCCTGCTGGCCGGTGGCACGCGAACACGTGCAAAGGTTCGGGTTCCGCGTCCGCTGGTGGATGCAGGCCGCCGCCTTGCTCTTCGTCGCCGCGCTCATGGCGGCCGCCGCGACCGAGGCCCTGCCGCGTTGGTATAACTTGGCCATGACCGAGGCCATGGTGCGACCGACGCTGACCCGCGAGGCGCTCCCCGCGGCAGGCCCGGTTTACATCAATCCGGCGGGCCTTGCTTATGCCCGGCTGAGCGGACCCCTGCCCGCGGGCGCCGCGATCGAGGAATCTGTTCGTCTCGGACGCGAACCCTCCCTCTGGCGCGCGCAGGACCGGCAGGTGCGTTACCGTGCCGTGTGGTTGCTCGGCGAAAAAGCCGATTACGCCCCCCTCGCGCGCCATCTGGGCGAATCGCCGGACTGGCGGCTGGCCGCGGTCGACGCCACCGGCGTGTTGTTTGTCCGCGAGCCGCGCGAGGAAGAATTCGCCACCGAGCCGGCCAAGGACAAAGCGCGGACAATGATCGGCGCGGCCAACCGTTCCGGATTTCTCGCCGCCACATCACTGGCCTGCGTTGCCGCCCAGGCCCTACCCGAGGCCGGCGAACTTTCCGCGCTTGCCGTCCGCCGGGCGGACCAATCCTCGCAATTCGCCGCCGCGCGCGCCCGCGTTCTCATCTCCCTCGGCCAGCCGCGCGAAGCCCTCGCCGAAAGCGAACGCGCCATCATCCTCGAGCCGGATTCAGCGGACGCCTGGCAGGTTCGCGCCGAAGCGCTGCTGCATGCCGGCCTGAACAACGAAGCCTACGCCGCCGGAAACCGCGCCATGGAAGTCGCCCCGGGCGATGCCGGGGCCATGTGGCTTGCCGCGCGCTGCGCCAATGCGGCGCGCGCTTTCCAGAGCGAGGCGCTCATTCTGGAGCAACTGATCGCGCTGACCGAAGCACGCGGGGCGGATTCCGGTTTCTACCAGTTGTATCTCGGACAAAGCTATGCGCGCCAAGGCCTCGCCCGCCCCGCACTGCGCGCGCTGCAAAAAGCCGCCGAGGCCCCCGGTCTGTCCGGCGAGCAGCGACGCGAACTCGAGCAGGAAGTCGCGGACCTCCGCGCCAATCCCCAAGCGCTTTGATTTCAGCTTAACGCCCGCCCTCCGGACCGCTACGCTGTGGCCGTGAGCAAGAACAAATCCCGACCAGCCGGTTCCCAACTCCGCCGTTATTCCGCACCCGTCCTCGACGGCCCCGAGCGCGCCCCGAGCCGCGCCATGCTCTACGCGGTCGGTTACCGGGAAACGGATTTCGCCAAGCCGCAGGTCGGCATCGCCTCGACCTGGAGCATGGTCACCCCCTGCAACATGCACCTCGACCAACTGGCTCGTGACGCGGCCGGCGGGGCCAACGCGGCGGGGGCCAAAGCCCTCATCTTTAACACCATCACCATCTCCGACGGCATTTCCATGGGCACCGAGGGCATGAAATACTCGCTCGTCTCCCGCGAGGTCATCGCCGACTCGATCGAGACCGTCGTCGGCTGCGAGGGATTCGACGGATTCGTGGCCATCGGCGGGTGCGACAAAAACATGCCCGGCTGCATGCTCGCCATGGCCCGCCTCAACCGCCCCGCGGTCTTCGTCTACGGCGGCACCATCCTGCCGGGCTGCCTCAACGGCCGGAACCTCGACATTGTCTCCGTCTTCGAAGCCGTCGGCATGCACGCGGCGCACAAGATCGACGACCGCGAACTGCAAAAAATCGAATCCTGCGCCATCCCCGGCGCCGGTTCCTGCGGCGGCATGTATACCGCCAACACCATGGCCTCGGCGATCGAAGCCATGGGCATGAGCCTGCCCAACAGCTCGGCCCAGGCCGCGGTCTCCACGCACAAAAAACAAGACGCCCGCGATGCTGGGGCTGCCGTGGTCAACCTCCTCAAGCGGGGCATCCGGCCTTCCGATATCATGACCCGCGAGGCCTTCGAGAACGCCATCACCGTGATCATCGCCCTCGGTGGCTCGACCAACGCCGTGCTGCACATGCTCGCCATGGCGCACGCGGCCAAGGTCAAACTCGACATCGACGACTTCACCAAAATAGGCCGCCGCGTCCCGGTCCTCGCCGACCTCAAGCCCAGCGGCAAATACCTCATGTCCGAACTCGTCGCCATCGGCGGCATCGTGCCGATGA
>JBBECM010000115.1:0-1678 GCA_040881855.1 Chthoniobacterales bacterium
AAGACACCAGCGATGCCGGCTACCTCGGTGGCGTGCAGCGTCAGTTCAACCGCACCCGAGGCTTCAGCGACGCCAACCACCGCGACTCCGTCTTCGACGAGCAAAGGGGTCGCGACGACGCCATGATCTTCGGCGAGCACCTCGGCCAGCCGCCCGGCTACGGAGGTTACTGGGACGCGGGCATGCGACTGGTCGACAACGATCTCCGCTCCTTGCTCAACAACCGCCTCGGCAATCCGAGCGCATCCCTTGCTGGACTCGACGCCTCCGGCGCCGGCGGTTTCCCCGCTTCGCTTGGCGTGACCCACGCCAACAGCCACGACAGTGACTTCGCCGCGCAAAAAGAATGGCAACACGCCTTCTACCTGACCCGCGAGGGCATGGGGCTGATCTACTCGGATGGCTACAACAAAGCGGAAACCCTCGGGGAATCCGGTGGCGCCTTCCCGCGTCACGCTAACACACAATACCTCGGCCAGTTCGGAGACCCGCGCATTCCGAACATCCTGAAAATCCACAACGACTTCGCCCGCGGCATTCAAGACGGACGTTGGGCCGACGGCGATTACCTCGCTTTCGAGCGCCGCGACAATCGCAACCCTGATGGTTCAACCCGCACCGGCATTGCCGCTGATGAAATCACCATGGTGATGATGATGAACGACAACACTGCTGCCGGGCAGGCGCGGGGCCTCAGCACCAGTTTTCCGGGCAACGCCTACCTTTACCAATATGCCGAAGGGCCCAACGGGTCGAACATGACCGGCTTCTACAAATACGCCAACGAACTCGGCGGCGTGATCGTTCCCGCCGGCGGCTATTTTGTCTTCAGCTATCGCACGCCCGAGACGTCCGATCTTTGGTCGCGCCCCATTACCTTCTACCAGAATGGCGAGGAAGTGCAGAACATCGCGGTGACGCGCAAAGACGGGCGCGACGGCGATAAAAGTTTCAATCCCTTGGGCCTGCCTAACCGCGGCTTCGATGCAGGTGTCACGCCGCCCGTCTCGACTTACCGCACCTTTGTACCCGTGGTCAAAGGCGGCTCACCGGTCTCCATCGTGGCCCGCGCCGATGGTTCGGCGGAAAATATTCTACTCAAACTCGACGGCGGCGTGAACCTCAATGGCACCACCCGTCTCGGCGTCGACCCGGCTTTCCGCGACAACCCGCCGGGCTTGCGCACCGACGTCTTCCTCGGCTACGAGCAGCCGTCCTTCCGCGACCGCCAGCATCCAGAGAAATTCGCGGCGCAACTCGTCGTCCGCAATAAACTCGGCTCGGGCGGCGCCGAGACTTACATCAAAACCATTGGTGGCGGGGTCACCGTTAATCCGGGGCCGGACGCAGGTAACGACTACAACAAGTATGATGGCAATGTTGCCGAGTGGGTGTATCACGATCCTACCGGCACGGTTGGTGGCCCGGCCGGCACCACTGGCGTCGGCGGCGCGCAACTCGTCGAGGGCGCCAGCGATATTGTCATCTGGGCCAAGAGCAACTCGGTCGGTGCCGGCTTCAAAGCCTTTGTCTACTACACGGTTGATGGCACCTTCCCCGAAGGCGCGGGCGGGATCGGACGCGGCACGACGAAAGTTGCCGAGCTGAATTACCGCCACAAACAAAGCGCCGACGACTGGTGGGGTTCGGTCAGTATTCCCAAACCGCCGGCCGGCGC
>JBBECM010000116.1:0-1663 GCA_040881855.1 Chthoniobacterales bacterium
CGTGTCTAAGGTCCAAAGGAGCATGTGCAAAAACTGTTCCGTCTTGGGCTGCATGCGAGGAGCATGATCCACGGCTCCGCTCGCTTTACAACCTTTTGTCGCGGCCGCGACAAAAGGTGGGAGGCGAGGGCAGGTTAGAAATCGGCGGGAGTTGGTTTTGACCGGGGAGAGGAGGAATTCTCCGCGGGTGTAGAGCGGCGAGCCTAAACTAAAAAAGCGCGTTACGACCGGGACGCTGCGCATCGGCGGCGCCAGCGTAGCCAGGCGGCGGCGGTCAGGAGAGCGGCGGCGAGCCAGGTGCCGGGTTCGGGGATCGAGGTGGCGGCGCCGGTGTAGAGGAGGTTCAGGTTGTTGCCGTTGGCGACCAAGGAAAACGCACCGCCGTAGGGGTTGTAGGGAGCGAAGCCGGAGGTATTGAGGAAGAAATGCGCGGGATCGAAGCCGGAGATGGCGCTGCTGGCGGTGAGGATGGTCCAGGAGTAGTTGGCGGCCGGATTGAAACCGGTGAGCGGTCCGGCGGTGTCGGGCAAGGCGGACAAGGAGAGCAGGTTGATGTTGAATGGGGTTTCCGCGCCGAGTCCGCTGAAAAGCAATGTTCCTCCGGTGATATCGATGTGATCCCAACCGGTGCCGGGGCCGTCGTCGATGTCATAAATTTCCCAATCATAATTGCCGCCAGCATTCCAGGTGAGATCACCGTTGGTGATGACGAGGGTGCCGGGGGAATTGCCGGGACTGACGGTGCCGCTGACGGCCAGGTCGCCGTCGACCGTGCCGCTGCCGCTGAGGACTTGTCCGGCTTCGATGGTGAATCCGTTGGTCCGGGCGGTGACGTCGAACTTGGCGCCGCTGGCGATGAAGATGGCGGTCGTGTTGGCGAGGGAACCGCTGCCGTCGAGGGCGAGCACGCCGGCGGCCACTGTGGTGGCACCGGTGAAGGTGTTCGCGCCGGCGAGCACGAGGGTGCCGGCGCCTTCCTTGACCAGCGTCCCGGTGCCGGTGATGGCATTGCTCTCGGTGCGCGTCTGGCCGGCGCCGACATCGAGGTTGCCGTTGACCGTGCCGCGCACTGTGATGGAGAGCGACTGCGCGGTGGCGCCGGGCAGATCTTCGTCGGAGAGGTTCAAGGTGAAGCTCCCGGTGAAAGATCCGAGGGCGGCGGCAGCCATGGAGACGGCGTAACCGGACGAGGCACCGGCGGCAAGATTGCTGAAGGGCGTGAGGGTGGTGGAGAAAAGTCCGGAGACGTCCGTCTCCCTGATGCTGTCGAGATCGAGACGCGCGGTCCACACGCTACCCGCGGCGCCGGGGAGGTTGAAGAGGTCGAAAGTCCGCACGGCGGAGGCGTCGCCGAAAGCGATATTGCCGAGGTCGAGGTCGAGGAGCGAGGTGACGGAGTTGGAAGCGAAGGACGCCGTGGCGTGGTGGAGGACTTCCAGGCTGAAATTGTTCGTGATGTTGGCATTGGCGGTCTGCGGACTGGCGGCGGTCACGGCGAGGGATCCGGCGTTTGTTCCCACCGTTGCGGCGGAGAAGGTGAAGCTGCGGGTGTCGGCGGTGGTCAGGGCCCAATTGGTGCCGCCACCGGATGCGGTGACTTGGCCCGAACCGGTGAAGGAATAGTCGAGGAAGTCGGCGCCATTGGTGACCGAAACGGGCGCGT
>JBBECM010000117.1:0-1605 GCA_040881855.1 Chthoniobacterales bacterium
CCTGCAGAACGCCGCCTGATTCAATCCCCCAAACACAACTCTTGACAATAGCTCGGGCATCTACACGCGGCACTACAGTTTGGACGCGAAGCAGGCCCGTGATGGCGACCTGCTCCCCTCGCGTGGGAAACACGTTGGCTGGACCGCGTCAGGCTTGCTTGCGACGCCGCCTCACGAGATAGCCGCCGCCGGCCAGACCGGCGAGGGCCATGGCCCACGTGCTTGGTTCGGGCACCACGACCAAGTTGCCAGTCGATTCCGTAAACACCAGTTGCTGGTTGGTTGCAGTCAGGCCGGTGGTCCAGACACCGGAAGAGCCCGTAAACGTGAGGCCCGTGTATGCACTCGTCCCACTGAGATTAACGGCGGCCCAGCCGCCGTTCGTCGAGCTGAAGTCTTTGAACAGCTGGAAAACCGTCTGATCGGCGTAGCTGCCCGACATCAAGAGATTGAGGGCACCGCCGGAGGTGAGGGCTCCGGGGCCCACGATCTGGTCATAGCCCCCGATGCCGGGGGCCGTGCCGGTGATCTCCATGACCGTCGTCGAACTACCGCTTAGAGCCAGCCCGCCGACGCTCAAGATGCCGGGACTGTTACCCGGAGAAAGCGTGCCGCCATCCAAGACGGTTACCAAGCCTCCAATCCCGCCGGAGCCACCGAGCAACGCACCGGAATTGACGGTCACGGCGGAGTTGGTCAGTTGGCCGTTCACCAAGAGCGTGCCGGCCGAGACGGTCGTGGGGCCCGAGAAGCTGTTGGTAGCCGCGAGGGTAAGGCGTCCGGGCCCGTCGAAGGTAAAAGCGCCTGTGCCGGTGAACGCACTGGTGAGGGTGAGACCGAGGCGTGTGTTGAGATTCAGCCCGGAAAGGTCGAACTGCGAAGTGCCCGTAGCAGTGAAGGTTTGGATGGTGTAGCCGGCGTCGGTGGTGATCGTGCCACCCGTGCCGGCTGCGGCACCCTCATAGCGGATGATGACGATGCCTGAGCCGCCGACATAACGTGCCCCGCCGCCGCCACCCGTGTTCGCCGCACCAGCCGACCCCTGCGCAGGCGAACTCGATGTGCTTTCGGCCCACGTGCCGCCGTTGCCCCCGCCGCCTGTTCCACCGGAGCCACGGGTCTGGCCGGACTTCCACGTTCCCGCCCCACCGCCTCCAGCACGATACGTAGACAAACCCGTGATGTTCGACTCAACACCCAACCCGCCATTACCCGCAGCAGCCAACGCTCCACCAATGCCGGCCGTGTCGCCGCCACCGCCACCACCACCCCAGAAGTCGATCCCGTTATTGCCGCCAAGTCCGCCAGCTCGACCTTGATCTAACGTCCCAACACCCGCCGCATCTGTGACATAGTTCCCGCCACCGCCGGAACCGCCGTTGAGTGTCACCGGAGATATCGCATCCGGGCGTAAGGGACTTGCATTGTCACCACCACCGCCACCCGCGGAGATCACCCCGGCGAGACTCGAGTTCCCCCCGCTGCCGCCGGTTCTGTTGTACGCCGTGTCGGAAGTTCCGCCGGCACCAACAACGACCGCATACGAACCCGCGCTCACAGCCAACTTCGGCTCCGCAGATGCACCACCGCCTGAAAGTTCACCGA
>JBBECM010000118.1:0-9626 GCA_040881855.1 Chthoniobacterales bacterium
TGGCTTCGGGCCAGTAGCCGGGGGCGTGGGTGCGGAAGTCGCGGTCGTTCATGGAAGCGGGTGGGATTATCTCCGGGGACGGCAACGTTCGAGGAGGGTGGTGATTGGTCGTGACGGGCGGGACGCCCGTGCCCCCTGGGTTGGTGATGCGTGGTTTTGAGTGTTCATGGCTGTAGCGGCGGCGTCCCCGCCGCCGGTCGTTCTTTCTGACCACTCACGCTTGGACGCGTTCAATGTGGGCGCCGACGTCGTTGAGTTTTTCGTCGATGTGTTCGTAGCCGCGGTCGATGTGGTAGACGCGGTTGATTTCGGTGACGCCTTCGGCGGCGAGGCCGGCGAGGAGGAGGGCGGCGGAGGCGCGGAGGTCGCTGGCCATGACGGGTGCGCCGCTCAGGGCGCCGTTGCCGGTGATGAAAGCGGTCGGTGTTTCCAGGCGGATCTGCGCGCCCATGCGGGCCAGTTCGGCCACGTGCATGAAGCGTTGGGGGAAAATGTGGTCGGTGATGACGCTCTCGCCGGGGGCACGGACAAGAAGGGCGCACATCTGGGCCTGCATGTCGGTGGGAAATCCGGGATACGGGCTGGTCTCGAGATGGAGCGGGCGGAGTCCGCCATTGGGCGAGACGGTGATGCTGCGTGCCGCGGTGGTGACCTTGAAACCGGCGGCGCGGATCGGCTCGAGGACGGATTCGAGGTGGTCGGGGCGGACGTGGTCGACGGTGAGGGTGCCGCCGGTGATGGCGCCGGCCACGAGCATGGTGCCGGCTTCGATCCGGTCGGGGATGACGGTGTAGTCCGTGCCGTGGAGTTCTTTGACCCCTTCGATCGTGATGCGGCGGGTGCCGGCCCCGGTGATCTTGGCGCCGAGGGCGTTGAGGAAATTGGCCAGGTCGACGACTTCGGGTTCCTCCGCGGCGTCTTCGATCGTGGTGGTGCCTTCGGCCAAGACGGCGGCCATCATGATGTTGTCCGTGCCGAGAACCGTGGTGCCGTATTTGCCGCTCATCGCGACCTCCGCCCCGCGCAGGCGGGGAGCGAGAACTTTGACATTGCCGCCGGTGACGCGGACAGCGGCGCCGAGGGCTTCGAATCCGCGGAGGTGGAGATCGATGGGGCGGTCGCCTATGACACAACCGCCGGGGAGAGAGACGCAGGCTTCGTGTTCGCGTCCGAGCAGCGGGCCGAGCACGCAGACCGAGGCGCGCATTTTGCGGACCAGTTCGTAAGGGGCTTCGGTGCGGATTTTTTCCGCTTTGATCACGACCGTGCCGCTGGCGCGCTCCACCTCGCATCCGAGCGCGCTGAGGATGGTCAGCATGTAGTGGATGTCGCTCAGGTCGGGGACGCCGCGGATGACGCAGCGCTCCTTGGTGAGGAGCGCGGCGGCGAGGATGGGGAGGGCGGAATTTTTCGATCCGCTGATCCGCACCGTGCCGTTCAGCTGGCGCCCTCCGTGAACAAGAATTTTATCCATGAAAACCGACCGCGAAACGCGGGATGTTTTGATAGTCCGGCCGGAGGGAAATGTCCCGAAATTTGCGCGCGGCCAGAAGGGTGCTGACTGCATCAGCTTGGCCGGCGCCGATTTCCAGAAGGAGAGCGCCGCGGGGGGTGAGGCGGTCGGGGGCGGTGTCGATGAGGCGGCGGATGAGGTCGAGACCGTCGGGGCCGCCGTCGAGGGCCGAGGTCGGATCGTGGCGGACTTCGGGAGAGAGGGACGCGATTTCGTCCGCTGGGATGTAAGGGAGATTGGCGATGATGAGATCGAATCGGGTGTCGCCCGGGGGGAGAAGGTCGGCTTGATGGAATGTGATGCGCTCGTTAAGCGAATGGCGCTCGGCATTTTCCGCGGCGAGGGCGAGGGCGGCGGGTGAGAGGTCGGTGGCGTGGATCGCGGCGGCAGGAAGCTCGAGCGCGACGGTCAGGGCTATAACACCGCTGCCGGTGCCGATGTCGAGAATGGCGGCGGCGGGTTTGTCTTTGGTCATCTCGAGGGCGAGTTCGACCAGTTGTTCGGTTTCGGGCCGGGGAACAAGGCCGCGTTTGTCGCAGGTGAAGGTGCGTCCGTGGAATTCGGCGGTGCCGAGAGCGTGTTGGAGCGGTTCGCGTGCGCCCCGGCGCTTGACCATGTCGCGCAGCGGGGCGCGTTCGGTTTCGGTCAGCGCGCGGTCGAATTGCAGGTAGAGTTCCATGCGTTTGAGTCCGAGCGCGTGGGCGAGGAGGTGCTCGGCGTTAAGACGCGGATTCTCCACTCCGCGGTCGGCGAGGTAGCGCTCGGTGCCGCGGAGGACTTCGAGCAATGGGAGGGTTTCAGGCATTTGGCGTGACGGACGAGCGGGCCGCTCGTCCCTACCTTTCAAGCAAGCCCGGCCTCGGCAAGGCGGTCGGCCATGTCGCGTTGTTGCAGGGCGGTGACCATCTCGTCGAGGTCGCCTTCGATCACGCGGTCGAGATTGTAAAGGGTCAGGCCGATACGGTGGTCGGTGATGCGATTTTGCGGGAAATTGTAGGTGCGGATTTTTTCCTCGCGGCCGGCGCGGCCGATGAGGCTGCGGCGGTGGGCGGAATACTTCGCCTCTTCCTCGTTGCGTTTGTCTTCGAGGAGACGGGTGCGGAGGATTTCCATGGCGGCAGCTTTATTTTTCTGCTGGGAGCGTCCGTCCTGGCAGCGGACGATTTTTCCGGTCGGGATGTGGAGGATCTGCACGGCGGAGTCGGTGGTGTTGACGCCTTGTCCGCCGGGTCCGCCGGAGCGGCAGACTTCGATGCGGAGGTCTTGCGGGCGGAGTTCGATGTCGACTTCCTGTGCTTCGGGCAGGACGGCGACCGTCGCGGTGGAAGTGTGGATGCGGCCCTGGGCTTCGGTGGCGGGGACGCGTTGCACGCGGTGCACGCCGCTTTCGTAGCGCAGGCGGCGGAAGACGGCGTCGCCGATGACCTTGAAAACGACCTCTTTGAAACCGCCGAGGCCGGACGGGCTGGAGTCGACGGCCTCGATCTTGAGTCCTTTGGCTTCGGCGTAGCGCTGATACATGCGGTAAAGGTCGGCGGCGAAGAGGGCCGCTTCATCGCCGCCCGTGCCGCCGCGGATTTCGACGATGGCGTTGCGGTCTTCGCTTTCGTCGGGCGGGAGGAGGGCGAAGTGGATATCGCGTTCGAGGACGGCGAGGCGGTCTTCGATCTGCGGAATTTCGGCGGCGGCGAGTTCGGCCATTTCGGGATCGGTGCCGCTGGCCAGGGCCGCGTTTTCGGCGAGTTGCGTCTTGAGCCGGCGCATCTCGTCGTCGGCCTCGGCGAGTTCCTTCAACCGGGCCTGTTCGCGCATGAGGTCGCGCGCTTTGGCCGGGTCGGAATAAAAGTCACCGGCCGCGACAATGTTGTCCAACTCGGCCAGGCGCTCGCGTTTTTTGGCGATGAGCGGGGCGAGGTCCATGAAAAGAAAAACGGCGACCGGCCGCGGGGCGGCTCGATCACCGTGCGGGCAACCAACCGGCTAAGCTTTTTTGACGCGGGTGGCTTTGACCGAGCCGTAGCGGCGGGAGAATTTTTCCACCCGGCCGGCGGTGTCGATGAATTTCTGTTCTCCGGTGAAGAAGGGATGGCAAGCCGCGCAAATGCCGATCTTGACGTTCCGCCGGGTCGAGCGGGTGTGGTAGACGGCCCCGCAGGTGCAGGTGATCGTGGTTTCGGCGTAATCGGGATGGAGACCGGCTTTCATGGGATCAAAAAGGTCGACCAGAATGCCGCGGGGCGGGCGGAGGTGCAAGCACTATCGGCGGCGGATTTGCTCGCTTCGCGGGGACGGAGGGGTGAGATTCACGGCATGGAACACTCAGCGAAATGGTTCCTCAGGAAGCATGAAGACGGCGAGGTTTTCGGACCCATCGATTTCGCCAAACTGAAGGAATGGGCCCGGGCGGCGCAGGTTTCGCCGCTGGATGCGGTGAGCGACGACCGGGTCAACTGGACAAAGGCGCCCATGCTGCAGGAGTTGCACATGGACTACCTGATCCAGCTGGGCGACGAATCATATTACGGCCCGACCACGGAGGAAGCGGTGCAGGAGTTCCTGCGCCTGGGGGAAATCGGGCCCGACACCGTTTTGGTCAATTGTTGCACGGCGGCCGAGATGACTTTGCGGGAGAGCGGGTTCTTCCAGGGGGAATTGCCGGCTATGGATGACATTGCCCTGCGTGAACCCGACCGCCGCACCATCCGGCATAATCTGCAGCAGCGTATCCGCGAGCTGGAATTGCTCCTGGTCGAGCGCCGCCAGCAGCTCGAGATGGCCGACGTGTGCATCCGCCAACTGGAAAAGCGCCTGCACGCCGCCGGTTTGCACGCGGACTGACCGCCCATGGCCAAAGAGCGCCTCGATGTCCTGCTCGTGCAGCGGGGCCTGTCTCCGTCGCGCGAAAAAGCGCAGCGCGTCATCATGGCCGGGGGTGTATTCTCGGGGGGCACGCGTCTGGACAAAGCTTCGCAGCAACTGGCCGCCGACACTCCGCTCGAAGTGCGCGAGGCCGACCGCTATGTGGGCCGCGGGGGGCACAAGCTTGAGGCGGCGCTGACGCATTTCGCGATCGATCCGTCCGGCCGGGTGTGCCTCGACGTGGGGGCCTCGACCGGCGGGTTCACCGACTGCCTGCTGCAGCACGGTGCGGCCAGGGTCTATGCGCTCGACGTCGGGCACGGGCAGCTCGACTGGAAAATCCGCAGCGATCCGCGGGTGGTGGTCATGGAACATCGCAACGCGCGCCATCTGCAACCGGGCGATCTTCCGGAGAAAGCGGATCTCGCGGTGGCCGACGTGAGTTTTATTTCGCTGACTTTGGTCTTGCCGCCCGCGGCGGGGGTTCTTACTGACGGCGGGGTGATCGTGGCCCTGATCAAGCCGCAGTTTGAATTGTCCCGCGCCGAAGTCGGCCGCGGCGGCGTGGTGCGTGACGAGATGCTGCGGGCCAAGGCGGTGGAAAAAATCCGCGCTTTTGCCGCCAGGTCCGGGTGGACCTGGGGCGGGGTGGTTGCTTCGCCAATCGCGGGGGCGGACGGCAACCGCGAGTTCCTCTGCCTGCTCCGACCATGAAAGCGGGGCTTATGGCGCGGGTCGATAACCCGCAGGCGGGTCCGCTCGTGGCCGCCTTGCGCGAGGCGCTCCTGGCGCGCGGGGTCGAGGTTCTGCTCGAAAGCCGCACGGCCGCGCTGCTCGGTCCGTCCGTGCCGGGCCTCGGCGAAACCGATCTGGCCGCCGAGAGCGACCTGCTTGTTTTGCTCGGCGGCGACGGCACGATCCTGCGCGCCCTGCACCGCATGCGCGGCGCAGTGCCGCCGGTTTTCGGCATCAACCTCGGCTCGCTCGGTTTTCTCACCGGCGTGCACAGCGAAGAGTGGCCCAAGGCGGTCGAGAGCATCGTGGCGGGGGATTTCCAGCTCAGCGCGCGGACCCAGCTGCGCGTCGAACTCGAGCGCGACGGCAAGGTGGTCGAAACTTTCACCGGCTTGAACGACGCGGTGGTCAGTCGCGGCCAGCATTCGCAACTCATCAAGGTCGATGTCCGCGTCGACGGCGAGGAATTGTGCGTCTATTACGCGGACGGTCTGATCGTGGCAACGCCGACCGGCTCGACCGCCTATTCCATGTCGGCCGGCGGCCCGCTGCTCCTGCCGGGCAGCGCGTGCTTTGTCATAACACCCATCTGCCCCCACGTGCTGACCAATCGCTCGACGGTGGTGGCCGACACGGCGCGGCTCGAGTTGCGGCTGACGGGAGGCGGGCCCGGGGTGACGGTCAACGTGGACGGCCAGGAGATCCGCGCCTTCGGCCCCGGCGACGTGCTGCGTCTCTCGCGGGCGGAGGAGAAGCTCCGTCTGGCCACGCTGCCCGGCCGCACCTTCAGCGGCGTGCTGCGCGAGAAATTGAAATGGAGCGGCAGCAACGTATGAGCGGCGGGTTGAAGCTGCTCGACCCCGCGCGCGTGCAGTTGGATCTGCCGGCGGATTCGCGCGAAGGCGCGGCGGATGCCGCCATGGCCCTGCTGCGCGACGATCCGCGCCTTGCCTCGTGGGAGGAATTCCGCCGCTCGGTGGGTTGCCAACAGATCGTCGATCTCGAGGGATCGGGCGGCGCCGTGCTGCTGGCCCACGGACGTGATGCGGCGGTGAGGGAGATGACGATGGCCGCGGCGCGTTTCTCCGCGCCTGCGTGTCCGCGTCTCGTCTTTGTCTTCGCCATCCCCTCGGCCATGGACGGGGAATACCTGCGCGCAGTCGGGGCGCTGGCCCGCGTCTGCCGCCAGGAAGAAAAGGTGGCCGTGTTGCTCTCGGCCCCCGATGCGGAGACCTTCGCCGACAAGCTGGCGGAATGGATGGCTTGAGCGCGGCGGAACTTGCGGGCGCGGACGCCGGAGGGCACATTGCGCGGATGCCGCTCATCTCGGTCCGCAACCTGCGCACTTGGTTTCCCGTCTTCGGGGGTGTTTTCCGCCGCCGCACCGGCGAGATCAAGGCGGTGGACGACGTGAGCTTCGACCTCGGGCCCGGCCAAACGGTCGGTCTGGTCGGCGAAAGCGGGAGCGGCAAGACGACGGTCGGCCGCACCATGCTTAAGCTTACCCCTGCCACCTCCGGCCAGGTCCTCTACGAGGGGCGCGACATTCTGCCGATGGGCGAGACGGAATTCCGTCCGCTGCGCAAGGACTTGCAGATGATCTTCCAGGACCCGTACGGTTCGCTCAATCCGCGCATGACCATCGGGGCGATTCTGGCCGAGCCACTGGAGATCCATTTTCCGCAGATGACCAAAGACGACCGCCGGGAACGCGTGGCGGAGTTGCTGCGGCTGGTCGGTTTGCCGGCCGACGCCATGGGGCGGTATCCGCATGAGTTCAGCGGCGGTCAACGCCAGCGCATCGGCATCGCGCGCGCCCTGGCGGTCAAGCCGCGGTTCATCGTCTGCGACGAGCCGGTCAGCGCCCTCGATGTCAGCGTGCAGGCCCAGATTGTCAACCTGCTGCAGGACCTGCAGGAGCAGCTGGGCATCGCCTACCTCTTCATCGCGCACGACCTTGCCGTCGTGCAGCATGTGAGCGATCATGTCATTGTCATGCACCGCGGAAAAATCGTCGAATCGGCCCCGGCCGCCGCGATCTACGACGATCCGCAGCACGAATACACGAAGAAGCTTTTGTCGGCCGTGCCGAAACTGGAGGCCTGAGGAGGCGTGACCGGCTGATGACCATCTACGCGCGCAAACTGGCCGGATTGCAATGGCCGCTCCTGCTCCTGGTGCTCCTGCTCGGGGCTTTCGGGATTTTCGCCATCTACAGCGCGACGTGGATGCGCGAGCAGGACTTTTGGAACCGCCAACTCGTCTTCCTGCTGCTCGGCCTCGTGCTTTGTCTCGGTGTGGCCATGACCGATTACCGTTGGGTGCGGGCGGGGGCTTTGCCGTTGTATATCGCGGGGTTGGTCGGGTTGCTTGTCGTGCACTTTTTCGGCACGACGGTCTACGGGGCGAGGAGCTGGTTGGACTTCGGTTTGATCAACTTCCAGCCGTCGCAGCTGGCCATCGTCGGGGCCATCATGCTCATGGCGCTTTTTCTTTCCGAATACGAAACCATACCCGCGCCCTTGCGCATCGCCCTCTGCGGCGTCATCACGGCCGTGCCGTTCCTGCTCATCCTCATCCAGCCCGACCTCGGTTCGGCCATCGTCTGGATGCCGGTCATCCTGGCCATGCTCTACACGGCGCGGATCCCGGCCCGCTACCTGATCAGCATGATCCTGCTGGTGCTGGCGGTCATTCCGCTCATGGTCAACTTCGGCCTGCGCCCCTACCAGCGGCAGCGCATCATCACCTTCCTCGATCCGGAGTTGGACCCGCGCGGGGCGGGGTGGACGATCAACCAGTCGCTCACCGCGATTGGTTCGGGCGGTTGGGAGGGCAAAGGCTTCAAGGCCCCGAACACGCTGAACGAGCTGGGTTTCCTGCCCAGCACGATCGTGCACAACGATTTCATTTTCTCGGTCATCGGCGAGCAGCACGGGTTCATTGGTGGAGCGCTCTTGTTGCTGGCCTTTCTCGCCCTGATCGGCCTGGGTTTGTTTGTTTCGCTGCGGGCCACCGATGACCTCGGGCGGTTGCTGGCGGTCGGCCTCACCACCCTGCTTTTCACCCACACTTTCATGAACATCGGCATGACCATCGGGGTGACGCCGATCACCGGTCTGCCCTTGCCTCTGGTTAGTTACGGAGGGTCGTTCCTGCTCACGGTCCTTTTCAGCGTGGGGGTCCTGCAGAGTATCTGGGTGCACCGGGGCGGGGCGGCAAAGTCACGGGGCGGGTGGTGAAGCCGGCCTTTGTGGGAGGCGCCGGGCTGGTCTTTGTCACAGTGTAGAAGCGCTTTTTTCTGCCCTTTTTCTTGCCCGGCCCGCGATCCGGCCGGATAGTTTCCGTTCAGCCGATGGCTCCCACCAAATTCATCCTGGCCTTGTCTTTGGCCACCGGTTTCGCCGCGTCGTCGCTCGCTTCGGCTCCGCTGTCTTTCGAGGAGCAAGCTTTGCGTCTGCGCGAGAATGTTCTTCTCCGGGTCGAACCCCGTCTCCCCCGTCCGTCCGCCGCCGCGGCCCGGGTAGGAAATTCGCGGCGCTATCCCTGGAAGAACAACATTATCACCACCGTTTTCTGGGTCGGGGAACAACCGACGCAAAACAACCCTGTGCCCAACTGCAAAAGCTCCTGGGACGTCAACTGGGCCAAGAATTTCGGCGGCTACGACAACCCGGATCCCACCGCGCGCCGCGGTTACATCCCGGCACGATTCATTCCGCGGCAAAACCCTTTCTACATCGCTCTACCTTACAATGACGTGACCCGGGGCAAGACCAAGCCCGAGGCCCCGCGGGTCATCCCGTGGTTCCGCGAGGCTTTTGTCAAAGCCGGCCGGACCGTTTGCAAGGGCCGTTGGGTGGCTGTCCGTTACCGTGGTCGCGAGGCCTACGGGCAGTGGGAGGATTGCGGTCCCTTCCGCACCGACCATTGGCAATACGTCTTCGGCAACCAGCGCCCGATGTCCAACCTGAACCAAGCCGCCGGGTTGGACGTTTCCCCGGCCATGCGGGACTACCTCGGGATCCGTGGCAAATGTCCGACCGATTGGCGCTTTGTCGAGTTCAGCGAAGTGCCCCGCGGACCTTGGGCCCAATACGGCGACAACAACACCTTCGTGCAGCAAAGACGGCGGGCCGACGTGCGTTTTGCCGAAACCGGCCGCGGTTCCGCCGCCGCACCCGCACGAGGGAACTGACCCGCCGATGAATTCACGCGCTGCGGCGCGCATCCCGAACGGGACCATGCGCGTATCGGTTTTCCGGTTTGGCATTTCAACAAACTGCAGCGTTGCCTCGGTTCACCGGAAACTACTATTTTGATCACTTCGGCGCAAACTTGATGAAAATCATCAGCATCAACGGGGAGGAGGTTGCGCCTCCCCCCAACGGGCATGCCTGGGAAGCAGAGACCGACCTCTTCGCCAAATGCTCGGCCTACGATGAACCCGAGCGGGCCCAGGCCCTCGGGATTTACCCGTTTTTCCGTCCGATCGAGGAAATGGACGGTGCCGAAGTGC
>JBBECM010000119.1:0-1574 GCA_040881855.1 Chthoniobacterales bacterium
CCCGCTCTTGAGCACCTTGATGAAGGCGTCCTGCGGGATGTTCACCTTGCCAAACATTTTCATCTTCTTCTTTCCCTCCTTCTGCTTTTCTAGCAGCTTTCGCTTCCGCGTGATGTCGCCACCGTAACACTTGGCGGTGACGTTCTTGCGCATGGCGGAGATGGATTCGCGGGCGACGATCTTGCCGCCGACCGCCGCCTGAATGGCGACGACGAAGAGGTGGTTGGGAATGACGTCCTTGAGCTTCCCGGCCAGCACGCGGCCGTAAGATTCCGCCTTATCCCGGTGGACGATGGTGGAAAACGCTTCCACCGGATCGCCGGCGATGAGCATGTCCATCTTGACCATTTTCGCGGGGCGATAGCCTGAATGCTCGTAGTCCATCGAGCCGTAGCCGCGAGTCATCGATTTGAGCTTGTCATTGAAATCGACGAGAATTTCCGAAAGCGGAAGCACACAGGAAAGCATGACACGGGTCTCGTCGATGGTTTCGGTGTTAGTGACATCGCCGCGTTTTTCCAAGACGAGCTGCATCATGTCGCCGATGTATTCGCCCGGGACCATGATATAGACATTCACGATCGGCTCGTTGATTTCCTGGATGCCTTGGGGGTCGGGAAAAAGTGTTGGGTTGTCGATGATCCGCTCAGTACCGTCGGTCATGGTGACATTGTAGATCACCGACGGATAGGTGGAGATCACATCCATGGCGAACTCGCGGCGGAGGCGCTCCTGGATGATTTCCATGTGCAGCAGGCCGAGGAATCCGCAGCGGAAACCGAAGCCGAGCGCGGTCGAGCTTTCCGAGGCATAAGTGAAGGCGGGGTCGTTGATCTGGAGCTTGCCCATGGCCAGCTTGAGCGCCTCGTAGTCCGAGGAGTCCACCGGATAGATGCCGGAGAACACCATCGGCTGGATCTCCTTGTAGCCGGGCAGCGGCTCGGGGCAGGGATGGGTGTTGTCAGTCATCGTGTCGCCGACCTTCACCTCGCTGGCGGATTTCATGTTGGCGATGACATAACCGACGTCGCCCGCGGTGAGGATGTCGCGGGCACTCATCTTGGGGGTGAAAACGCCGACTTCCTTGACCTCGTAGGTTTTTCCCGTGGCCATGAGTTTCACCCGCTGGCCGCGTTTCACGCTGCCCGAGAAAACCCGGACGTAGGAAACGACGCCGCGGTAGGTGTCGTAAAGCGAATCGAACACCGAGCAGCGCAGCAGCTTGTCGGGATTTTCCACCGGCGCGGGGACGCGGGCGACGATCGCCTCGAGAATCTCCTCAATGCCGATGCCGGCCTTGGCCGAGGCGGGAATGCAGTCCTCCGCGGGGATGCAGAGGATTTCCTCAAGCTGCTTCTTGCACTTCGGCACGTCGGCGGCGGGCAGGTCGATCTTGTTGAGCACCGGGATGATCAGCAGGTTTTGCTCGGTCGCGAGGTGGAGGTTGGCCACCGTCTGGGCTTCCACGCCTTGCGCGGCATCGACCATGAGGATCGCGCCCTCGCAGGCGGCCAAAGCGCGGGAGACCTCGTAGGAGAAATCGACGTGGCCGGGCGTGTCGAGCAGGTTGAGCT
>JBBECM010000120.1:0-1568 GCA_040881855.1 Chthoniobacterales bacterium
CGGACCACGGCGGGGAACTTGGCTTGGGCTTCGGTGATGGAATACGTAGTTGCCACGGAGAAATACGTAGCATGGGGGCGGGGGGATGCCAAGGGGGGATCGGTCCCGCACGCGCGGCGATCTGCTGCATCTGGTCTCGGGGAGCACGGCCGCCCCGGCCGTGGTCAGCGGCGCCCCGCCCATGACGCCGCGAAATTGATGCCGATCCGCAAAAAGGCCGCGCGAGGGCGCGCGGCCTGACACGCGAGGGCGCGTGTGCTCCCCGGGACCGGGGGGGCCAGCCGGCCCCTACCGGGGGGGGATAAGGGCCCCGGGTTTTACGCTTCGGCGTTTTCGACGGCTTCCTCTTGGCTCTCGCTGACGACGGGGGCCATGGCTTGGAGGTGTTCGCCTTCGCCCAGGCCGATGAGGCGGACGCCTTGGGCGTTGCGACCGGTCATGCGGATCGCACCCACGGGGGTACGGACGCTTTGTCCGCCGCTGGTGATGAGCATGATTTCGTCGTTTTCGCGGACACTCAAGGCGCTGACCACCTCGCCGGTCTTGTCGGTGACCTTCATGGTGATGATGCCTTTGCCGCCGCGCTTCTGCAGACGGTATTCGTCGAATTCGGTGCGTTTGCCCACGCCGTTGCCGCCGGCCACCAAGAGGGTGGCGTCGGCTTGCACCAAGGCGGCGCCGATGACGAAATCATTTTTGTCCGGCCGGATACCCCACACGCCGGTGGCGGTGCGGCCCATGTCGCGGATGTCTTCCTCGCTGAAACGGATGCTCATGCCGTCCTTGGTGATGAGGACGACTTCGTTGTGTCCGTCGGTCATGAGTGCGGCGATGAGTTCGTCGCCCTCTTCGATATTGATGGCAATGATGCCGCCTTTGCGGATGTTGCGGTAGGACGAGAGGTTGCTCTTCTTGATCACGCCCGTCTTGGTGGCGAAGAGGATGTGCTGGTTTTCATCCCACGTCTCGTCCTTGCCGGCGCCGGTCTTGGACTGGATGCGCATGACGGCGGCGATTTCTTCGCCGGGTTTGAATTCGAGCAAGTTGGCGATGGAACGACCTTTGGCCGCGCGGCCCATCTCGGGGATGTTGTAGGCCTTCTCCACGTAGCAGCGTCCTTTTTTGGTGAAGAAGACCAGGTAGTCGTGGGTGCTGGCGGTGAAGAGGTGTTCGACGAAATCGTCTTCCTCGTTTTCCGCCGTGGCCTCGCGGGTCTGCATGCCGATAACGCCTTTGCCGCCGCGTTTTTGGGCGCGGTAGTTGCTCACGGCGGTGCGTTTGATGAAGCCGCGGTGGGTGACGGTGATGATGCAGCCCTCGTTGGTGATGAGGTCTTCGATGTTGATGTCGCCTTCGTCGGGAACGATGTCGGTCAGGCGGGGGCCGGCGTATTTGGTCTTAATTTCGCCGAGTTCGGATTTGATGATGCCGAGGACGCGTTCTTCGCGGGCGAGGATGTCGAGGAGATCGTCGATGGTGGAGAGGAGGGCGTGGTATTCGGCCAAGACCTTGTCGCTCTCGAGGCCGGTCAGTTGGTAGAGGCGGAGTTCGAGGATGTCGTCGACCTG
>JBBECM010000121.1:0-1568 GCA_040881855.1 Chthoniobacterales bacterium
CAGTGTCGCCGCGTTGATCTCGATCGTGCGCTGCTCGTAATGCTCGGCCCCGAGGCCGTAAAGTTCGTCCACCGCCACGACGTGCGCGAAGGCCTCGAGTGACTGGTTGCGGATCGCTTCGCTGCCGATCAACTTTTTCTTGGCCCGCATCAATTCGGCTTCGGTCAAACCCTCGGCTGCCAGCGAGGCGATCTCCTCGTCGAAATTCTTCCGCACCTCGTCGACCTTGGCCGGATCGGTGCCGAGGTAAAAGGTGAAGATGCCCGGGGCGAAGCCCATCATTTGCGCGGCGCCGACGAAATAGGCCAGGCCGAGTTCTTCGCGGATGCGGTGAAAAAAACGCGAAGCCATGTCGCTGCTTGCCGTGTCGATCAATTCGAGCGCCACGCGATCGGGGCTCAGTGCGTCGGCTCCTTGGAAGCCGGCCATGAGCACCGCCTGTTGTTTGGGTTCGTGCACGACGATTTCCGCCGCGGCGGTGAGCGGAGGGGCAGAGGGCGGGTCGGTCATGAGTAGATGACCTTCCGGCAGGGCGCCGAAGAGTTCGGTGGTCAGGGTCCGCACGTCCTCCGGCGACACGTCGCCGAAAATGGTCAGCACGCCGTTCCGCGCAGTGACGCAGGAATCGCGAAAGGCGAGCAGCTGTTGACGCGTCAGCGCTTCCACCGATTCCGCCGTGCCGTTCGAACGCAGACCGTAAGGATGGTCTCCGAAAATCGCGCGGCGCATGGCGTGGCGGGCGATGGTGGTGATCTGCTCGTCTTCCGCTTTGATCGCGGCGATCTGGTCTTCCTTCTCGCGCTCGATCTCGTCGTCCGGAAAAGTGGCGTGGGTCAGCACGTCGGACAGAATGTCCATCCCGAGCCGCAGGTCGGGTTGCATGACCTCGAGGGAAACGCTGAAGCTATTGTTGCCCGAGTCGGCGCGGATCTGTCCGCCGACCGCCTCGATCTCGTCGTTGAGTTGCTCCCCGCTGCGGCGCTTGGTTCCCTTGATCAGGGTGCGCGCGGCCAAGGCCGTCACGCCATTGGTCTCCGCCGTTTCGGCCAACAGCCCGCCGCGGAAGACGGCGACAAGATTGACCAGAGGAAGTTTGCGGTCCGCGCAGACGAGCACGCGCAGTCCGTTGGGCAGGGTGAATTTTTCGATGAGCCGTGCGCCGGGCGCCGGGGCGGCTGGCACGGCGCTGGCCAGCGAACCTTTCGGGTTGAGCGAGGTGACGGTGGCTTTTGATGCGGTGAGGTAAAGTTGGGCCACGCGCAGCAGATCGGCGGCTTCGACCCGTCCGATCTGCTCGAGGTATTCGGAACCGAGGTCGGGGTTGCGCGCCAGCAACCAGCTGCCGCCGATGTCGGAAGCGCGCCCGCGGGCCGTCGAGAGATTGTTCAGTTGGTCGGCGAGGATGCTTTTGCGCGCTTTGGTCACTTCGGCGGGGGAGGCGGTTTGTCCGCAGTAACGGTCGATGATTTCCAGCACGGCCTGTTCGGCCTCGAGGCGTTTCTCCGGCTCGCAGAGGAAGTCGATGCCGAAGAGCCCCATCTCGCCGGCCATGTAGGAGTAGGCCGAGA
>JBBECM010000122.1:0-9420 GCA_040881855.1 Chthoniobacterales bacterium
TCCAACCAATCACATCACCCAAACTAACTTTTACAGAAAAACTGTTGCTTAACCCCCGCTCGAGGATGAGGATCATGTAGCGGTGGCGCGACATCCCTGACTTTGCCGCCAATTCATCAAGTCGCTTGATGGTCTGGGGCGTCAGTTGCACCGCGATGGCGCGCGTTTTTTTCTCCGTCTTCACACTACGAGCCGTAACCTTCCTCCAAGGATGCGGGGTGCGCAAGTATGCAGACGCGCAACATTGTCATTTAAAGTTATTTTCACTGCCTATCATTTTGATAGAAAAACGGTTCGTCATGATGCTCCGGAATTCCGCCTCGAAATACGAAACGGTCTTCCTTCATGACATTTCCCCCGAATTGGAGCGGCAATTGCTGCTTCGTGCGGAAGCGAATGGTCGAGACCGGTCAGCCGAGGCATCGGAGATTATCGAGAGGCATCTGGAGGAATCGGCAGACTTTTGCGGCTGAAGCGCTGCGCCCGGGCCAAAGGCTTCAAACCCTATCGTCCGGAACCGGGAGCCACGTGGTTGCATGAGCACAGTCTGCCCCCGAGCGGCGGAAGGGTCTATGGGGACAACACCCCACCCGCGCGGCTCCGGCCAGCCTGCCATTCCTTTGTCCGTGCTCTCCGCCCGCTCTGCCGCTAAATTTTTGCCGCTGTCCGCGCAATGAAGTTTATCGGCAACCTCTGGCCTTGGCTCGCCGCCGCCCTCAGCGGCCTTCTGCTCACCCTGTCCTTCGCGCCCTTCGACCAAGCTTGGCTCGTCTGGATCGCCCTGGCCCCTCTCCTCGCCGCCATCTGGTTTGGCCCTGACCACCCGCGCTACCCGCTCCTGCGCAAAGTGGAACTCGGCTCCATCACCGGTCTGGTCTACTTCCTCGGTTCCCTCTCCTGGCTCACCACCGTGACCACGCTCGGTTGGTTCATGCTCTGCCTTTACCTTGCGCTCTATCCCGCCGTGTGGGCCGGCATCGTCTTTCTTGTCGCCACCCCGCGCGAAGACCCGTTCTCCTTCCGTTCGGTCTGGCTCAGCTCGTGGCGCAATCTCGCCACCGGTCTGCTCGCTGCCGCCGCTTGGGTCGGACTGGAATTCCTCCGCGGCCACGTGTTCACCGGTTTCGCTTGGAACGCCCTCGGTATCGCGCTGCATGGGAACATCCCGCTGATCCAAATTTCCTCCCTGACCGGCGTCGGCGGACTCTCCTTCCTCCCCGTCTTGACGTCCGCCATCGCCGTCGCCACGGTCCGGCGCCTCATGATCGAGGCGCGCGGCGGAAAAATCCGCGCCCACTTTGATTTCACCCTGACCATCGCGCTCATTGTCGCCGCGTTCGGTTTCGGGCTCCGTCAGCTGGCCGTGCCCGTGGAGACCACCGGCCTGCGTGTCGCCGCGGTCCAGCCGTCCATCCCGCAGGACGAAAAATGGAACCCTGCCTTCGAGCAGCGCATTTATGACACGCTCTCGCGGCTGACCGACAGTGCGCTGGCCATGCAACCGCATCTCCTCCTCTGGCCGGAAGCCGCCACCCCGCGCGGATTCTTCGAGGACGCGGCGGCCAACGCGTTCGTCCGGAAATATGCCGGCCATGGCGATCACGCCCTCATGCTCGGCACCCTCATCCTCAGCCACGAGGCCGACTACAATGCCGCTGTCGTGCTGTCCGGCCCGTCGGGCGACCCGCAGGTCTACCCCAAGACCCATCTCGTCATGTTCGGGGAGTATGTCCCGCTGCGCGAAAGCTTCCCTCTTTTCGCCATCGTGGTCGGCGACCTCGTGCCGGCGGACTTCGATGCCGGCCCCGGCCCTGTGCTCTTCCATCTGGCCGATCCACCCGTGGCCATGGCGCCGCTTATTTGCTTCGAGGACTCCCTCGGATACCTCGGCCGCGCCGGAGCCAATGCCGGGGCGCAGTTGTTCGTCAATCTGACCAATGACGGCTGGTTCAAGCGCAGTGCTGGCGCCCGCCAGCACGCCGCCCATGCGGTCTTCCGCAGCGCCGAGACCCGGCGTCCCATGGTTCGCTGCGCCAACACCGGCATCACCTGCGTCATTGACCACCTCGGGCGGGTCGTGCAGAGGCTGGAAGCCCCGGACGGCGACACCTTCGGAGAAGGTGTTATGCTGGCGGAGGTCCGGGTGCCGCAAAACCCGCCGGTCACTTTCTACATGCGCCATGGCGACTTTTTTTCCGCCGTGTGCCTCGCCGTGACTTTTCTCGCCCTCGGGTCATTGTTTGTCCGGCCGCGCCGCGCAGTTGCTTCGCCGGACAAGGAAAGCTAGGTTGAATTTGTCATGAAGCGCCTGCCCAAAGCGGGGGATCTTTCCGGATCGCTGCTCGTCGCGCATCCCATGATGGCGGATCCGAATTTCCGTCATGCCATCCTCTACCTCTCGCATCACAGTGCGGACGACGGTGCGCTCGGTTTTATCATCAACCGGCCGCTCGGCCAGAATGCCGGTGACCTGGAAATCGGCGACGCCCTCGATCAGATCCCGCACGTGCCGATTTACGAAGGCGGTCCGGTCCAGCGCAACCAGGTGATCGTCGCCACTCTCGAGTGGGACGCGACGGCGGGAGGTTGCAAGTTCGAGCCGATGGAGAAACCGGCAGGGGACATTGCCCTGCCCTCCGGTCTCGATGACAAATTGCGCGTCTTCCTCGGCTACGCCGGTTGGTCGAAAAACCAGCTCGAACGCGAGATCGCCCTCAGCTCGTGGCTCGTGATCAAACCCCATCCGGAACTCATCCGCGCCGACGCCGATGACAACACCTGGCACCGTATCATGTGCGGGCTCGGCCCCATGTATCGCGTCCTCGCCGACGCACCCGAAGACCCCGCCCAAAATTAGCGCTGTCTGAAATCTGAAATTTCAAATTTGAAATACCCCGACGGGCTCACCCCCTTCGCCAACAAAGTCTACACCGCGCTCCGCCGCATCCCGGCGGGTCGAGTCATCACCTACGCCGCCCTGGCCCGTCGGCTCAACTGCCGCTCTCCTCGGGCCATCGGCCAAGCCCTGCGGGCCAACCCCTTGGCCCCCGAAGTCCCCTGCCACCGGGTCATCTCCTCCGATCTCACACCCGGCGGCTTCCAAGGAAAGCTCAACGGTCCGGTCCACGCCAAGAAACTCCGTCTCCTCCGTTCCGAAGGCGTCACGTTCACCGACGGCCGCCTCTCCGACCCCGCGCGCCTTATCCGCTGATCACAACCAGGCCGATAACTTCGTCCGCAACGTCTCCCGTGCCCGGAACAAAAGACTCTTCACCGCCGGCACCGTCGTTCCGAGCACTTTGGCAATGTCCTCGTAAGGCATCTCGTCGTAACGCCGCAGGGTCATGGCCGTGCGCTGCTCCTCCGGCAGTTCGGCCAAGGCCGCCTCAATGGCGCCGGCCAATTCGCCGGCCGCTGCTTCCGCCGACGGCGAGACGCCTCCCGCTGGCTCGCGGAAGGATTCCTCGGCGGCCGGCTGGTGAAAAACGGCCCCGCGGCGGGCCCGACCGCGGCGCTCGTTGAGCACCAAGCGCCGGAGGATGGAAAACATCCACGTGCTGAATTTGGCCGTCGGTTCGTAGCGTCCGCGCGCCTGCCAGATCCTCACGTATACCCTCTGGGCGAGATCCTCCGCACCCTCTGTTCCGCCGAGCATCTTGGCAATGGTCCCGTAGACCCGGTCCTCGGTCGCTTCGATCAATTCCCGGAAAGCCGCCTCGTCGTCTTCCCTCGTTCGCCGCATCAAGGCGATCAAATGCGCGTCTTCCTCCGCCCGGGAGACCGTCTCCCCGAATCCTTCTTCGCTTTGATTTGGCGCGTGCGTCACCGGGTAGCCTCGAATCTCCGGATTTCAACCCCGGCCGAGCCAAATCGTTGCTCGAATTCGGTCGGTGGCCAGTCGCGCGGAGTCTGCCAAGGCCCCACCTGCCATCCGTCCACCCAGAAAATATTCTCCGCCCAGTCCGTATAGGCGGCCGAATCCGAGGCGAAAAAAAACGATCCGTGCGGGGCGAGTCGGTCCGCCAGCAAGGAAGCGAAGGACCTTTGCACGAGGCGCCGCACCGCGTGGCGCCGCTTGGGCCACGGATCGCTGAAAAGCAGGTAGACCCGCGTGATGGAAGCTGCCGGCAGTCCGGACACCACCTCGACCACCTCCCCCTGCACCACCCGCGCGTTGTCCAGATCCTGCGCATGCCGCCGCGCCTGACGCACGCGGTAGCCTTTCTTCTCGACGCCGAGCACATTCCATCCGGGATGGGCTGCGGCCAAGGCCGCGAGAAAGACCCCATTGCCGCACCCGAGGTCCAAAGCCAGAGGCGCGCTCTGCGGGAAGGTGAGGTCACCGTCTCCGGCGACGGTCGTGCGGGTTCCGGCGCCGCTACAGGACGCCATAAAACTCAAGCCGCGTCCTTTTCCTGCTTCCGGCGCAGCAGCGGCGGCTTGCGGCCTTCCACCACCGCGCGGTTGAGCGTCACTTCCGCGATATCGTCCCGGCTCGGCACGTCGAACATCACATCGAGCATGATTTTTTCCATCATGGAACGCAGGGCGCGCGCCCCTGTTCCTTTGGTCACCGCCCGCTCAGCCAAGGCGCGGAGGCCGTCCTTCGTGATGTTGAGATCGACACCCTCCATGGACATCAGCTTGGCGTATTGCTTGACCATCGCGTTCCTCGGCTCGGTCAGAATCATAACCAGTTCGTCCTCGGTCAGCTGGTCCAATGCGGTGGCCACCGGCAGGCGTCCGACAAACTCCGGAATGAGACCGAAGGTCAGCAAATCTTCGGGCTCGACCTGGTGGATGGTCGCGGTCGACGCGGCGACCGGATCCTTGCCTCCGCTGGAGCCGTGCGCATGGAAACCCAGCACACGGTTGCCCAGGCGGCGCTGGATGAGTTTCTCGAGCCCGACGAAAGCGCCGCCGCAGATGAAAAGGATCTTGTCCGTGTTGACCTGGATGTATTCCTGCTGCGGATGCTTACGCCCGCCCTGTGGGGGCACATTGCACGCGGTGCCTTCCAGAATTTTCAAAAGCGCCTGCTGCACACCCTCTCCCGAAACGTCGCGCGTGATGCTCACGTTGTCCGTCTTGCGCCCGATCTTGTCGATTTCATCGATGTAAACGATGCCGGTCTCCGCGCGTTTCACGTCGTAATCGGATGCTTGGAGCAGTCGCAGCACGATGTTCTCCACGTCCTCGCCGACGTATCCCGCTTCGGTCAGGGTGGTGGCATCGGCAATGCAAAATGGCACTTCGAGAATGCGCGCGAGAGTGCGGGCCAGCAGTGTTTTGCCCGAACCGGTCGGCCCGATGAGCAGAATGTTGCTTTTCTCCAACTCCACATCCTCATGACCCGGGAGCGCAATCTCGCGGGAGGAAGAATGGTGCACTAGCCGCTTGTAGTGATTGTGAACCGCGACCGAGAGCGTCTTCTTGGCCAGCTCTTGGCCGATAACAAACTGATCCAACTCCGCCCGGATCTCCGCCGGCTTGGGCACCCGCACCGCGCTGCCTTTTTTCTTCGACTCCTCCTTGAGTTCCTTGTCGAGGATGCCTTTGCAAAGGGTGACGCAACTGTCGCAGATGTAGACTCCTGGACCCGCAATCAGCTTGCGCACCTCGCTGTGGCTCTTTCCGCAGAAAGAGCACATGGTGAGGTTCGTTGCGCGGGCCATGGGATCAGGCGGGCACGGCGCCCGGGATTTCCTTGCGGGATTTGACCACCTCGTCGACCAAACCGTAGTCCTTGGCCTCGTTGGCGCTCATGTAGTAGTCGCGGTCGGCATCATTGTGCACCTGCTCGACCGGCTTGCCGGTGTGCTGCGCAATGATGGACTCGAGCCGGCGCTTGAGCTTGAACATGAATTCGACCTGGCGCTCGACGTCGCTGGCCTGGCCCTGCGCGCCGCCGCTCACTTGGTGGATCATGATGTCCGAATTCGGCAGGGCATAACGTTTGCCCTTCGTCCCGGCGCAGAGCAGCACAGCGCCCATGCTCGCGGCCATGCCCATGCAGTAGGTGTTCACGTCGCAAGTGACGAATTGCATGGTATCGTAGATGGCTAGTCCGGCCGTGACCGAGCCGCCCGGCGAATTGATGTAGATATGCATGTCCTTCTTGGCGTCCTCCATCTGGAGGAAGAGCATCTGGGCGATGACCAGATTGGCAACGTAGTCGTCGATGGGCGTGCCGATAAAAATGATACGGTCCTTGAGCAGTCGCGAATAGATGTCGTAACTGCGTTCCCCCCGGCCGGTCTGTTCGACGACCATGGGGACAAGAAGCGAATTGCGCGCCGTGGAGGCGCCGGAATGGACGATGTGACTCATAAAACTCATGCCGCGGCGCACGGCTTCACGCCCCCGCCTCGGCTTTCTTCACCTTAACTTTGGAAGCGAGAAAATCAAGGGCCTTGTCCCGCACCACCTCCCCTTGGACCGAGCCGAGGGCCTCGCGTTTGACCAGCTGTTTGACCAGCTTGTCCATCGGCATGCCGAGCCGCTGCGCCATGCGGGCGATATGCTCGGCCAATTCCTCCCGCGAAGACTCGATCTTTTGCTCCCGGGCGAGACGCGTGAGGATGAAGTCCGCCTTGACCCGGAACTGCGCGCCCATCTGCGCGTGCTGGAAAATTTCGTCCTTCTTGCTCAGCAGGTCCTCGTCACTCAGCCCGCGGCTCTGCTCGGCTTCGACGATTTCCCGGACTACGCGACGGGCCTCGCCCATGACCATCGAGGCGGGGACTTCGAATTCCACGCTTTTGACCAGATGCTCGACCGCGGCCGCCCGTTTCCGGTTCTCGGTCTGTTCGACGGCCGCCGCTTCGAGTCGTTCGCGGAAAGTCCGGCGCAATTCCTCGGCCGAACGTCCGGCGATCTTCTGGGCGACTTCGTCGGTCAGCTCGGGCAGTTTCTTCGACTTGATCCCCTTGAGCTTCGCTTGGTGTGTGATTTTTTTCCCGCGCAGCGAGGCCACGCCGAAATCCTCCGGCACCGTGACTTCCACCGCGCGCTCCTCGCCTTCCTGCGCCCCGGCCAGTCCGGCGCAGAAGCCCGGCCACATGCTCTCCTCCTCCATGAGGACCCAAAGGCCCTCGCCGCCTTTCATGGTCGAAGGCGCTTCCGGGCAGACCTCGGCCAGGGGGCGGCCCTCGACCATGGCGTCATAGTCGAGCACCGCGTAATCGCCCATTTGCAACCCGCGGTCGCTCACGTCGGTGAATTCCGCCATGCGCTCGAGCAACATGTTGATGTTGCCGTTGACGTGGTCGTCGGTCACCGCATCCTCCAGCACCTCGACGCCGAGCGCCCCGATATCGGGCAGGGCGAAATCGGGCTCGAGAGTCAGTTTGACCGACAAATCCAAATCCTGCCCGCCCACCTCGCCGTGTTGCAGATCGAAAGCGTTGAGCACGGTCAGGTTGTTGTCCTTGGCCGCCTGGTCGACCGCGTCGCGCAGCAGATCCTTCACCGCGTCCCCGGCGATCGACTCTTTGTATTTGCGGGCCACCACGGCGACGGGGGCTTTGCCTGGACGGAACCCCGGCAGCTTCGCGGACCTCTGGTATTCGGCGGCCAGTTTTTCGATTTTCTGCTGCACTGTTCCGGCCGGAACCATGGCGCGGAGGGTGGCGAGGCAGTTGGGCTGTTTTTCGAGGAAGATTTCCATGATGGGCGAAAAGGGAAGGAACTTTAGCTCTCCCCGCGACCGCGGACAAACAGAATCAGGGCTTCCGGCGGTTCGGATGCCCGAACCAGCTGTTTTCCTCGCGGTCCCCGTATTGCTCGTCGAAGACCCTCACGGCGTCCTCCATCGTGCCGTGGGCGGCAGACCATTTCTGCACATCGGGGAAATCGGTGGCCACGTGGCAGTTTTTGCAGTCCTCGCAAAAGCGGATCGGGCACCAGAACGACTCCACATTGCGCAGCATCTCGCTGCCGAGGGACCACACGCCGGTCATCCAGTCGCAATACCAGCACCAGACGAGGTCATGACCGACCAGACCGTCGAACTTGTGGCGCGACAGGTTGATCCACTCGGATGTCTTGTAACGCGGCATTTTGGCCATCCACGCCATCGGCGGGTAGAAAAGAACCTCCGCCGCACGCACGAGGAAGAAGACGACGACGGCCGGCACGGTGAAGAGAAGCGCGATTTCATTGCGCACCCAGCCGAGCTTCCTGGCATGCGCCCCCTCAAGGGTCTTGCCGCCCTTCCCACGCCAAGCGCGGTCCAGAGCGCAGAAAGCATGCAAGAAAACAAACTGCGCCAGCAAGGCCGCCCCGACGCCCCACCAGGACCCGAGCCAGTAGCCCGCCACCCACGGAATCCAGATGAAGTAACTCACCACCAAATCGAGCCAGGGGGCTTGGGTCAGGCGGGGAAAGACCGCATACCAGAACCGGAACAAAACCGCGCCGGCGATCAAGCCGGCGAAAATAGCGAGGGCAACGGCAACGAACGACATGATGCCTGTCTCGCACGGGGCGCGAGACGAGCCAAACTATTTTCGCAGCAACCGCAGGACCTCGTCGAGGACCGCCCCGTGGGCCCGCACCCGCGCCGAGAGGGAAAACTCCGAAGGTGTTTCGAAGGTGAGGCTGCGCTTGGTGTGGCCGAACCGCAGACAGAACGCCTCCGGGTGCTCCGGCAAGGTTTCCGGCGTGATCCGTGTGCGGATCAACCCCCCCCGGCACCGCCGCCCCTCGACCGTGGCGCGCGGTTCGCGCCGCACCTGCCGCGCCGCCGCAGCGAGCAACTTCTCGCCCCAGAACGGACGCTCGCCCGGGATCTCGTAAAGGTAGACCCCGTGCGCGTCGTAATCCTCATGCAGCATGACCGCCGCATCGAAGAACCGTCCGCGCAAAATCGTCTTCTGTGCCTCGATGACCGGAACGTCGTGCCGGTGGTAACCCCGGTTGAGATCGCGCCCCCGCGCATCATGCCGGTTGTTGTGTTGCAGGCCCCATGGGTTGAGGCAGGGGAAAATCAGCAGTCGGCAACTTTTCAGCGCCCGCGCCCGCCGCGTGGACCAAGCAATGAGCGCCTCGGTCGAGGCCGGTTCGTCGCCGTGGATGCCGGCGGACAAATACAGCCGCGGTCCGGACGGCCGCGACGACTCGACCATATAGACCGGAAATCCGTCCGCCCGGGCAAACTCGCGCATCCGCCAGCCCATGCGCCGGGCCAGCGCCCGCCAGCGTTTGACCAGCCACGCGTAATCGTGCACCCGCAGGTGCGCGGCGCTTTCGGATTGCCTTGCCACGAAATGTGGATAACGAAATTAGCGTCATGAACAAAAGAACCATCCTCTCCGCCGCTTTCGCCCTCGCCATCGCCGCGCTCCCCGCGCAAAGTGAAGAGACCATGCAAGACATCCGCATCATCGTCAAAACCGACAAGGGCGACATCGAAGGCGT